>PMIF01000129.1:8729-11533 GCA_003157035.1 Rhodocyclaceae bacterium | reverse complement strand
CTGATCAGAGGGGCAGATGATGATGCGGCGATGATCTGGCGTTCGCCGGTGTCGGGGTGCAGTCGCCACAGTTCGTAACGGAAACCTCGTTTCTCCAGATTTTCCAGACGGGCAGGAGCAAGCACATCAGGGAAACGGATCAGAACATTGGTGAACCCCCAAAATGACCTGCCACCGGCGCCGTCGTCAAGATATGTCGGCATCCGTCCAACCGCACCAAAGCCCCCCTGTTTCAAGGCAAACGGCCCGGCAAGCGTCAATTTTCCGTCGTCCCGCGCCTTGATCGCCTCGTTGCGCCGCTGCGGATCGTTGAACAGGTCGTGGCCGATGGCCGCTTCGTTACCAGCCAGCGGTACGATCTGCCGCACGACACCGCCCGGCGCCAGTTGCAGTGAGGCAGCGCCGGGGAAAAACGGCAGCATTTCCCTGGCGGTGGCTTCAAAGTTGGAAATATTCCCTTTCCCTTCGCGAACCAGGGCTGCCAGGGAATAGGTGGCGGAAAGCACTCTTTCGATACCGGCCTGAAGCAGATGCGCATGGTCGCCAGCCATCTCGGAGACCCGAGCCTGTTCAAGCTCAAAACGCCGCTGTTCCAAACGCCAGATCAGCGCGGCCGAGCAGACCAATGAGAAGACAAGGACCGCGATCGCAGCGACGTGCGGTCGAAATGGCCTATCACCAGGGGTGTGCTGAGATAACGCCGTGCTGCTACTTGATTTCATGTCGGTACCCTGTCCGCTCATCCGGCAGAGAGAAGTAGAAGGTCGCGCCGGCGTCCACCTTGCCCTCGGCCCAGGTCCTGCCGCCATGCCTGGCGATGATTCGCTTGACCATTGCCAGCCCGGTGCCGATGCCTTCGAATTGTCCTGCGCGCTGCAGGTGCTCGAAGACCTTGAATAGTTTGTCTATGTACTTC
Source organism: Rhodocyclaceae bacterium (assembly GCA_003157035.1). Lineage (GTDB taxonomy): Bacteria > Pseudomonadota > Gammaproteobacteria > Burkholderiales > Rhodocyclaceae > Fen-999. Next base: position 10,617 of record PMIF01000129.1, on the reverse strand, counting down.
ATGTCGAAGCCGATGCCATTGTCTTTGACATAGTATCGTTCTTCGCCATCGGCGCTACTACTGCCGCCAACTTCGATGATCGCATGCGGTCGCGATTGGGTGAACGCGATCGCATTCCCCAGCAGGTTCCTCAACACTTGGCGGATCATGGTCCGGTCCGCCCAAGCCGGCGGCAGGTTCGCCAATTCCAGGTGCAGGTGGCGATCCGGCATGGACGCCTGCAACTCGGCAAAGACAGCCTGAACCAGCTGCACCATATCCACCGGTCCAAGTTCCATCGGGTATCGCCCCAGCCGCAGGAACTCGAGCAATTCGTCGATCAAGCGACCCATGCGAATGGTATTGGCGCGGATCACCTCGAGCAAGCGCCGACCTTCGTCGTCGAGACCAGCAGCGCGTTCCTCGGCAAGAATCTGGGCAAATCCGGAAATGGCGCGCAAGGGCGTACGCAGGTCATGAGAAATCGAGTAGGAAAACTCCTCCAGATCGTGGTTGGCGGCTGCCAGTTGGTCGGTGCGTTGCACCACCCGCTGCTCGAGTTCGGCGTTGAGCCGGTAGACTGCCGCCTCGGCTTCCTGGCGTTCGGTGATGTCGCGATTGCTGGCCCGCCGGCCCATATATTTGCCGTCGCGCCCAAACACGGGCTGGCAGGCGTGGGCGATCCAGCGCATCGCGCCATCCGCTCTCAGGATGCGAAAGTCGACCGCCGATGCGTCTTGATGCCCCACATCGTGCCAGTGGGCTGCCAGCCGGTGCGCATCGTCGGGATGGACAATGCGGTAAAGCAAGTCCGGATCCGCCTGGAACTGCACCGGGGAATATCCGGTCACGCGTTCGCACGATGGAGAAATGTAGAGCAGTTCCCGTCCAGGCCCTTCCCAGTACTCCCAGTCGTGAGTGTAGTCAGCAACCGTATGAAACTTCTCCTCCTCGCGCGCCAAGTCGGCTGCTGCGGCCACTTGACGCTTCCAGCTGCGGGAGATCAACCACGACGATATCAACGTGGTCAGGAGAAACAGCGTCGCCAGAACCGCGGTCTTGATGGCCTGATCCCACCACCGTGCCATGTATTCTTCGGTGGCCCTGCCGACGACGGCATAGAGCGGATAATTCGTGATCTTGTGAACCGCGAATTTCCGTTCGACGCCGTCCACCGTCTGCCGGGAAACGTAGGTTCCGGTCTCCCGCCCCGACTCGACCAGTTCCTGCAACTCGGGGACGACGAGCTTCTCGCCAATGACCCGATCGACGTCCCTGGGTACCGGACGACGCGCGAAGATTCTCAGTTCCGCATCGCGCAGGGAAACGGATCCGCGCTGGCCGACGTCGATGGACGAAAAGACCCGCGCGAGATGCTCCAGCGCAACGTTGACATAGACCACGCCGCCAAATGAACCGTCCGCCAGATGAAAGGCGCGCGAGACGGGAACCACCCATTGCTTGTCGATACGCGCGAATACCGGTCTGGAAACCACCGGCCCGGCGTCCGGGTTGTCGCGCTGGCGAGTGAAGTACTCGCGATCGGAGTTGTTCAGTTGCGTGTCGAGGTCCACGCCCCGACCATAGCGGACGATGCCAGAGGCGTCGATAGTGCGCATGCTAATGACTTCCGGCACGCGCCGCTGCAACCGCTCAAGGAAGGCGTTCAGCGCTGTTCTGTCGATGCCGCCGTGCGCCAGTTGGTGCTCGATCTCGTCCGCCGCGGAAGACAGCGTGACATCGATCTTCTCGAATTCCCTGCCGATGTCCTGAGCCAGCATCTGGGACAGATTCCGCGCTGTAACCTCGGCGCGCTCCTCGTATTCGCCAAAGCTTCTGTACAGGGAGAACGTCACCATGCCGAAGACGAACAGATTGATCAGCGCCACGCCGGCCACCATCCAGCGGA
>PMIF01000129.1:8336-8692 GCA_003157035.1 Rhodocyclaceae bacterium | reverse complement strand
TGCCCGTCGCGCTGTTCACCTCGATGTGGCCGTGATGTCGCTGAACGATACCGTAGGACAAGGACAGGCCCAGGCCGAGACCGCGGCCGCTCGGCTTGGTGGTATAGAACGGATCGAAGACGCGGGTCAGCTTGTCTTCGGCAATGCCGCAACCGGTGTCGGCCACTTCGACCCAGACACCGCCATCGCCGGCGCGGGTCCGCACTGTGATGGTGCCGTGATCGGCGATGGCCTCGGCGGCGTTGAGCAGCAGGTTCATGAACACCCGATTGATTTCCGACGGCAGACACTGGATTTCCGGCAACGAACCGTAGTCGCGAACGATGTCGGCATTGGCGATCTGTCCTTGCAACAGC
>PMIF01000129.1:0-8271 GCA_003157035.1 Rhodocyclaceae bacterium | reverse complement strand
ATCGGGTTGTTGATCTCGTGCGCAACACCTGCGGCCAACTCACCCAGGGCCGCCATGCGTCCCGATTCCTGCAACCGGCTATGGGCGTCGGCAAGCTGCCGGTTGGCCTCACGCAAGCTCTGGTTGAGGTTTGCCAATTCAGTCGTCCGGCGCTCGACCAATTGTTCCAGGTTGTTGCGGTGACGGGCCAGCTCTTCCTCCGTCCGCCTGCGCTCACTGATGTCTCGAGCGATCGCGATAGCATGCCATTTGTCGTCGAGAATCAGCGCAGCGATCGATGCTTCAAGCGGAAATTCGGCGCCATCCCTTCTCTTGGCCGACAGGTCTAACGCCTTGCCGGAAAAATGGCCGGCACCAGTATCCTGAAAATGGTCGAATACGGCTCGATAGCGTTCGGCCAGGCGCTCGGGGGCAATGAGTCGGAACAGGTCCTTGCCCCGGGCGTCTTCCTTCGCATAGCCAAAGATTCTCTCGGCAGCAGCATTCCAGAAGGAAACGCGGCTATCACCGTCCACCAGGATGATCGCGTCCTGGGCCGATGCGCTCATCGTGCGGAACTTTTCCTCACTCTCGCGCAGAGCTCTCTTGGCTAGCTGGCGCTGGCGGATTTCCTCGGCCTCGGCCAAGGCCCGCCGAACTGCCGAAGGCAGCCGAGCCAGTCGATCCTTGAGAATGTAGTCGCGGGCTCCCGCCTTGAGAAGCTCGACAGCCAGCTCGTCACCGATGGCACCGGTAACCATCAGCATCGGCGTGGCCGGACAGCGCTCCTGCACCATGCCCAACGCCGTCCGACCATCAAAGTGAGGCAGCCTGAAATCGGAGAGAATGATGTCAGGAACGAATTCATCGAGCGCGCGCGAAAACGCTTCGCGTGTCTCGACCCGCAGCGAAACAAACACCACCCCCGCGTTCACCAACGCCATTTCAACCAGCTTGGCATCGTTGGCGTCATCCTCCAGCAGCAGAATGCGCACACTCAGGATGCCTGCCTCGCTGCCTTCTTCACTCATCGCGCCTGCTCCCGGCAACTCGTCCACCGTTGCCGGCAGCGGGGCGTGGAGTGCCCCAGGGGCTGACGAAACGGCAGAGGATCGGATAGGCGAAGCATGAGCATGTCGCGCCCATAAGACCATCAGGGCGAACCCCTACGCGCCCACGCGTATTGGTGCGCTCGCGTTAGGAGCGTAGCCTCGAAACACCCAAGGTACACGTGCCGCCACTCGCCACTACAATGCGGCGGAGCCGATGAGCAAAGACAGTCCGGCGAATTCCCAGGTCGTGCGCATTCTCCTGTTGGAGGACGACGCCAACGATGCCACGTTGATCGAAGCGACTTTGGCGGACGCCGGGTTGGCCTTCGTCTCGCAGCGTGTCGAGACGGCCGCTGCCTTTGCCCGGGCACTGGACGAATACCGCCCCGACATCATCCTTTCCGATTTCCGCCTGCCCGGTTTTGACGGCCGCATGGCGCTGACCATGGTCAGGCAGCGCTGTCCGGCCACGCCGCTGCTGATGGTCACCGGCGCCATGGGTGACGAAATGGCCGTCGAGCTGCTCAAGGCCGGTGCCCGCGACTACGTCCTCAAGGACCGCCTTGCCCGGCTGCCGTCCGCGGTTCGCCGGGCCCTTGCCGAAGCCGAGGAAACCCACCAGCGGCAGGCGGCGGAAAAGGCATTGCGCGAGAGCGAGGAGAAGTTCCGCACGCTGGCGGAAAACGCCCCGGACGCTATCGGACGCTTCGATCGGCAGGGCCGCTTTCTCTATCTCAGCCCGGCCGTAGAACGGATGCTGGGCTTTCCTCCCGGGACGGCGATCGGACGGCGATTCGGCGAATTGACCCAGGAAGCCGGCTATTCTGGCAATGATGCCAGCATCGAATCAGCTCGACAGGCGATCAGACAAGTCGTCACAACCGGTCTCGCCAGCGAAATTGAGGAGACCTGGATGTTCCCCGATGGCGAGCGCATCTTCGAAGGTCGGCTGCTGCCCGAGTACGACGAACACCGGCAAGTCGCCAGTGTTCTGGCGATCTTTCGCGATATCACCGCACGACGCCGGGCGGAGCAGGAACTGCGCATCGCCGCCATTGCCTTCGAATCCGACGAGGCGCTGATCATCACGGATGCCCAGGCGGTGATCCTGCGGGTGAACCGGGCATTTACCGAAATGACCGGCTACACCGCCGATGAAGTGCGGGGCAAGACACCGCGGGTCCTGAAGTCCGGCCGCCATGACGCTGCCTTCTATGAAACCATGTGGCAGCAGATCAAGCGCACCGGTTCGTGGCAGGGTGAAATCTGGAATCGGCGCAAGAACGGCAGCCCTTACCCCGGCTGGCTCACCATCACGGCCGTCAACAACACGCGAGGCAAGGTCACGCATTACGTCGGCGCACTCATGGACATCACTTCGCGCGTCGCAGCGGAAGCGGAAATTCGCCATCTGGCCTTTTACGACGCGCTGACGCAATTGCCCAACCGCAGGCTGCTGTTCGACCGCCTGCAGCAGAGTCTTGGCGCCAAGTTGCGCTACAGAGGTGTCGGCGCGCTGCTATTCATCGATCTCGACAATTTCAAGACACTCAACGACACCTGTGGCCACGATGTCGGCGACCAACTGCTGCAGCGGGTGGCCGAGCGCTTGATCGCCTGCATCCGCGAAGGCGACACCGTGGCCCGCCTCGGCGGCGATGAATTCGTCGTGATGCTCCACGCTCTCAGCGAGATCCCGCGAGAGGCCGCCGGACAAGCCGATATCATCGGCGAGAAGATCCGTTCGGCCCTCAACCAGCCGTACCAGTTCGGTGGTCACGAATACCGCAGCACAGCGAGCATCGGCGCAACCCTTTTCGGAGTCGAGCGGGAAAGCGTGGATGACGTTCTCAAGCGCGCCGATCTTGCCCTATACCAAGCAAAAGGCGCGGGCCGCAATACCGTGCGCACCTTCGACCTGGAAATCGAGACCCCCACCTCTGACTACGGTCGCCGCGAGGCTGGCCAAAGCGCAAGCAGCGACCTGCTTTAACCGGCCAATTCCCCGACCTGACGCACGATGAGCGATACCCTGCCACGGCCCGAACCGTCGAGGACGTTGAAGAACAATTCGCAGGCGAAGTTTCTGCCATCGCGCGTGGCCGCCGCGAACGGGCGGCCAATATGGCTGAGAAAGCGCAGGCGCGGGTCTACCTGGCCGTTCCGCATCAAGCTCAAATCCGTCAGTTGCGGCAGCACCATCGACACGTGGTGCCAGACCATTTCGCTGCGGCGGTAGTTGAACAGCATTTCGCCGGCGCGATCGCAATCGCAGATCACGCCGCGCCCGTCGAGCGCAAGTGCCGCCGCGCCCTCTCCGGCACCGACCGGCACTGGGGGACGTCTGCCGCTCGTGACCGACCCGATCGCTGGCGCTTCGAGAAGTCCGGCGACCATGGTCACTGTCCTGGTGCCCGGTCGAACTCCGCCTCCGCTTCCAGCCAATCGGTCACGTCGTGCCCGGGGGCAAATCCGCGCGTTTCCGCTTTGAGATAGGCCGCTTCGGCAATGCAGACCAATCTGTCGCCCGGACCCGGAGCCAGATCGTCTTCAACGAGAACGGCCGGCGCCGGCTTGCTGCCATTTCTTCCCTTCGTTACCGTGGATCTCATTCTGGTCTCCCATGTCAATCGTCGGGGTTGAGGGTGCCGGCGGTCTGCCTCTGGAAGCCTTGGCTTGCTGCATTTCGCTTGCCGCCTAGGGTGAAAAGTTACCCGGTACTGGCTCAAGAATGAATACGTGCTGGCGCGTACGCGCTTGCCCCTACATGCGCGAGCCAATGGGACAGATCCCTCAGTGCCAGGCAACAACGGCAGTTACCGACACAACCCCCCTGCGTCGGCAACACGCGCCAGATCCAGCAAGGTGTCGGCGCCGGTCTTTTGCATGATCCGCGCCTTGTGAATTTCCACTGTTCGATGGCTGATACCCAGCCGCCGAGCGATCTCCTTGTTGGGTAATCCCTCGACTGCCAAGGCCATGACCCCGCGTTCGCGCTCCGTCAGGCTGGCGATCCGCGCCGCGGCGTTCTGAGCGACTTCGGAGCGGCTGTTAAGCCTATCGCTTTCGAGCAGTGCGGCCTGGACACTTTGCATCAACGCGCTGCCAGTGACCGGTTTGGTCAGGAAGTCGACCGCTCCCTTCTTGATAGCGCGCACACTCATCGGAATGTCGCCGTAACCGGTGAGGAAGATGACCGGCAACGCAACACCGCGCTTCGACAATTCGCTTTGCAACTCCATGCCGTCCATTCCCGGCATGCGGATGTCGACGATGGCGCAGCTTCGCCGCGTTGGCCGACAGGTCGCCAGGAAGGTTTCTGCACTGTCGAACGCTTCGACGACGAAGTTCTCCTGCTCAAGCAGCAGGGTCAGCGAATCCCGTACGGCGGCATCATCGTCGACGACGAAGACCGTGGCGTTGGCTGTCATACGGCGAAGGGCAAGGTAAAGTGAAAGGCGCCGCCCGGCCCCTCAGGATCGGCCCAGAGTTGGCCACCGTGCGCCTCTACCAGAGCCCGGCTGATCACCAGGCCGAGTCCGATACCTGCAGATTTGGTCGTGAAGAAGGGCTCAAAAATGCGCCCCATCACTTGCGGATCGAGACCCGGGCCGCTGTCGCGCACGGTCACCTGCACCTTGTCTCGGCCCGGCGTGGCACGCACCGTGACGGTAATGACCGCCATCGGCACCCCGGCACTGCACATGGCCTCGATGCCGTTATGCAGCAAGTTTTCCAGGATCTTGCGCAACTGCAGACGGTTGGCCTGAACCGGCGGCAATTCTGGTTCTAGTTCGAGCAGCGGACGGAATCTGCTATAGCCCCCTTCCACGACCATGGCCAACGCCTCGCGTACCACATCACTGACGTCGAGCAACTCAAACGCCGCGTCACCCTTATGCAGGAAGTCGAGCAGTTCATGCAGGGTTCGTCCAGCACGCTGCGCCTGCTCCATGGCGCCTTCGAGCGCATGTGCCAGCTTGTCGGGACGCTTGATGCCGTTGCGCAGCATGCGCAACGCAGCCTCGCTGTAGGCGGAAACCGAGACCAGCGGCTGGTTCAATTCGTGGGCGATGGCAGCCGCAGTATGTGCCGCCACTTGCTGATTGATAAGCAGCTGCATTTCGCTGCGCCGCCCCTGCATTTCTCGCTCCAACTGCTTCTGCGCCGAAATGTCCCTGCACGTACCGATGAATCGGGCGGCACGACCGCTATCGAAAAATACCTGCCCATTGGCCGCAAGATGACGCACGCTGCTGTCGAAGCGCCTGACGACACGGTACTCGCCGCTGTATTCGCCGCTACCGTCGGGATCGAACGCCTCGTCCATGGTCGCTTGCGCGGCCGCGCGGTCATCCGGGTGCACGCCCTCGATAAAGCTCGGGTAAGTGATCGGCTCGTCTGGTCCGATGCCGTGCAACTCACGCATCAGCGCATCCCAGTCGCCTTTGCCACTGGCGAGGTCCCAATCGAAGACACCCAGACCCGCCGCAGTCTTGGCCAGCCGCAAACGATCCTCGCTGACCCGCAGCTCAGCCATGGCGTATCTGAGTTCAGTGATGTCCTCCTTGACCGCCACATAGTGGGTCAGGCTCCCATCCGGCTGGCGCAGCGGGGATATGGAGGCCGCCTCGTAGTAGTCCGTGCCGTCCTTGCGCCGATTGATGAATTCGCCCCGCCAGACATTCCCCGCAACAAGCGTCGCCCAGAGCTCAACATAGGTTTCCTGTGGCGTGCGACCGGATTGGAGCACGCGCGGATTCTGCCCAATCGCCTCAGCGGCGGAATATCCCGAAACGAGACTGAACGCCGGATTGACATATTCGATGCATCCTGCTCGATCTGTAATGACAATGCTGACTGGACTCTGCGCCACTGCCAACGACAGTTTGCGCAAATCGTCTTCGGCCCGCTTGCGCGCCGTAACGTCGGTCAGCACAACCTGCAGCAGCAGATCCTCGTCGTCGTTTGCGGTGAGCTGCAAATCCAGATGGGCATCGCAGAATGAGCCGTCGAGACGTTGCAGAGACAGCTCACAGCTATGTTTATCGCCATGCCGGAATGCATGGAGAAGATGATTCTGCCAGCGCTCTTGATCCCTAAACGCGACAAAGTGCGTGAAGTGGCTGTGCAGCAACCGTGCTCGATCGTCATTCAGGATCGCCGCGGCGGCAAGATTGATGTCAACGATGCGGCCGGTATCTGTCAGCGTCAAATAGCCGACAGGCGCCAATTCATAGAGCAGTCGGTAACGATCGCAGGATTTCTTCAGCACCGCTTGCGATCGGCGCAGGGCTTCGTTCTGCGTCTCCAGTTCGCTCTGGTGCAGATGGAGATTCTGCAACAGCAACGCCATAGATCGCCTCGGCACTTTGCTCCACGGACCACGCGAACGTGCCCATTGAGCGCCGCCGGCGATGCGCCGTGCACGATAGGTTCGCAACGACAACCTCTTGCGCATAGCCCCTCACGTAATTCGCCGCACTATCCGAAAGCAAGATCCGGTCGTTTCCTGCCGCAAGCAGATCTCGGCACCATCTGGCGCATCCCGCGCACCGGACATCCGCGTAGCATCAAGGCGACAAGATATTACACCGTAACAGTCTGGATTGAATCTGCCGATCGTGCATCATCGCCGGTGCGGTCTGCGGGCAGCGTGGCTATCTCGCGGCTGGCATTCAAGATCGGCCAAGGCGAGTGGGCCGATGCGGGCACACTGGCCGATCCAGTGCAGATTCTATCTCGGCATCGCACAAATTGTCTTTCGCTATTCAGGAGTGTTCTCGACACAGCGAATTGCTCCTTGACCGAACGTCTGCTTGTCAAAGGCGCGCACCTCCGCTAAGGGTCGGGAGCACCAGTTCGCCGAACCGGAATGCGGTCATAGAGCACAATCTCTGGCTTTAGGACGGCTTTCTCCACCCTGTCTCAAAATCTAAGCCTGCCGGATCCACTGTATCAGGCGGGCTGCGTCCATCGCGCCGGCCTGCCGGGCCACTTCCCTGCCGCTCCTGAAAACTCCCAGCGTCGGAATACTGCGAATGCCAAAGCGTGCTGCCAGATGCTGTTCCTGCTCGGTATCGACCTTGACGAGTCGATAGTGGGGTTCGAGTTCCCGCGCCGCCTGCGCAAAACTCGGGGCCATCATGCGGCAAGGACCACACCAAGGGGCCCAGAAGTCCACGACGACCGGGATATCGGATCGTTGGATGTGCGTGTCGAATTGGCTCTCGGTGAGAGTCAATGGTTCGCCAACGAACAACGGCTGTTTGCACCTTCCACAATCACCCCCGTCAGTCAGACGCTCGGCAGGCACGCGATTCACGCCATGGCAATGCGGACAGACGATATGCACAATGGTCTCCTTCCGACGCAGAAATCAGGCCGATGCTATTCTTTTTCAAGCCCATGTTCCGATTTCCATAACCATTCCCCGGAACAAAGTGAGTGCCACCGATGGTGGCCGAGCGACTGCGCGACTCAGTTACCTGTCGTTGGAACCCTCAAAGTCCGAACGTCAGCAGTGGGCACAATGTACGTATTCAGGAAATGTGTAAGCGGCCATTCGTCAGCGCCAATCCTTGGTGACGCCGACCCCTGGTGACGCCGACCCCTTGCCGTAGCGCCTATAAAGGTACATAATTCGGTGCTATTTATGGGGCCACGGAGGCACACCATGGAACACGTTTTCGCTACCCGGTCGGTGAGCATCACCGAGCTCAAACGCAGTCCGAGCGCTGTGCTGGAACAGGCCGGCTCCGAACCGGTGGCCGTGCTCAACCACAATCGGCCCGCAGCGTACTTGCTGTCGCCCCGTGTCTACGAGGCAATGCTGGAACGGCTGAATGCGGATCTGCGTCAGGCCATACAGGAAGGCATCGACAGCGGCCCGGCCATTCCGGCCGAAGAAGTGTTCGCGGAACTGAACACCAGGTACGCTGNNGCCAGGAGTTTTGTTGCCAAGCTGATGGATCAGTGCCAGCGCATTGGCACTGCGCCGCTGGCCTATCCCGGCCGTGAGGATCTGGCCCCCGGCCTGCGCATGGCGCCGATGGGGCGCTATGCGGTTTTCTTTCGGGTGCTGGGCGACATGGTTCGCATCGAACGCGTGCTGCATGGCGCTCGCGATCTACCGGCCATCTTCGGGCAAGGAGTGCAGTCAAAATCGAAGTGATAGCGCCGTTCATCTAATGCCATCTCGTCGCTATACTGCGTACACAGTGCGCACACGGGAATTTAT
>PMIF01000017.1 GCA_003157035.1 Rhodocyclaceae bacterium | reverse complement strand
TGTTCCCTGAAGTACAGCAGCCATTTGCAGTCTTACCGCGAACCGAGCCGTTGGCAACGCAAATTGTTCCGGTTGGCCGGTGGCGGTGGCACGTTAGTGCATGCGCCGAAATAGGGAACCAGCAGGGCAGGAATTGCAAACGAGTCATGATCCTCCCTTCAGTGCAAAAATTGGGTGCCTATGGGCACCAGCGCGATCCCCGCCGCCATGAATGCGCCGTGCCACGCGAAGTCTCCACGCTGGTTTCGCAACCACGGCATCAGGTCGGATAGGGCAATGTAGATGAAGCTTGCCGCGGCAATGCTCAGGATGGGTGGGACCAGGACGTGGGCACCTTCGAGCCAGTAATAGGCGATCACACCACCGGCGACCGAGGTCAAGCCGGAGATTGCGTTCCAGCCAAAGGCTTTTGCCTTGCTCCAACCGCCGGCCAGCAGTAGCGCAAAAGCTCCCGCCTCGTGGGGAATTTCATGGGCAATGATGGCAAGCGCAGTCATCCAGCCAATACGCGTATCGGCCAGGAAGGCCGCTGCCAGAACGGCGCCGTCAGTCAGATTGTGGACTGCGTCGCCGATGATGATCATGGGCGCCGCACTCCCTACGCCATGATGATCCTGGCCGCTGTCGTCTTCGTGCCGATGCCGCCAAACCGCAGTCTTTTCGAGAAGGAAGAAGCCGAGCAGACCAGCCAGCAGGTAGGAGAACATCGAGTAGGCGGCGAGCCCGGCCTCAAGCGCCTCCGGCAGCAGATCAAGGAGTGCCGTGGCCAGCAGGACGCCCGTCGAGAAGCTGACCATGCGGCTCAGCCAGTGGCGCGGCAAGCCGAAGGTGAGCAGCGCCGCCGCCACCATGCTGAGAACACCACCGAGAAGGCTCGCGGCGACGATTTGAGCGAGGAGATTCATGGTTGTGTGGCGTTCCCGCTCAGCGCGTTGTTGCGGCCGGCGAGTCCGCAGCGCACGTCGCGATCGCGGTCGCGACCCATGCCGCATCGACTTCGCCCAAACGCGTCGTGCAGATCTGATGGCGAGGGTTCAGGACCACCGTGTATGGCAACGCCCCCAATCTGTCGCCGAAGCGGCGCATCAGAACCTCCGGTTGCGCCGGTGCCATGAGCTGAGGATAGCGCGGCGAGAACTGCGCTATCCAGCGTGCCGCGCTGGCGCGATCGTCGACCGCAATGCCGATAAACTGCACACTGGGATAGCGGCTCGACTGCGACAGCAACATCGGCATCTCGCTGATGCAGGGTGGACATTCGCTACCCCAGAAGTTCAGCAATATCGGCTGGCCATCGAAATCCGCCAGGCGGACAAACTTCGTCCCATCGAGCATCGGCAACTCGAAGGCCATCGATGCCGGCGCAGCGCCGCCATTGGGCCCCCAGAGCGCAATGATCGCCGCGACGATGATGTGCCACGCGGACCGCAGATGGCGGCTCATGATCAGAAGCTCAGCTTGACACCGGCCACCAACGTGCGGCCAATATTTGGACCCCAGATGTGGGTGACATCCAGCGCGCCAGTGCCATCGAGCCACAGAAAACTGTCCTTCTTGCCCTGCTGGTAGTTGAAGACGTTGTTGATTTCGAAATAGGTCTGGACCGTCTTGTTCCATTGGTAGGACGTCCGCAGATCAACAACCCAGAAGCCCGGGCTCTGGTCTGGCTTCGGCGTGCCGTCCAGGTTGTAGCGCGGGTTGCCGGCATAGTCGTAGAACTTGGCCAAGTTCTGTGGACCCGAATAGGTGGCACGGGCATTGAAGTCCCAGGGGCCGGAGTCGTGGTCAAGCGCCAACGTCAGCCGATAATCCGGCCGGGCGAATAGGCTGCCCTGAAAGTCCGTCGCATTGAACTGGTACTGGTAACGCTCCAGGCCAACCGTCAAGGCGTCACGCGGAGTTATCTGCCAGGTGCCGACCAGGTCGACGTTGTTGATGGTGTAGGCGCTCGCCGCAGGCTTGAGCAGGAAGTTTCCCGAGTTGGCCGTGTCATCGACGAAGAGGGCGAGATTGTTGATGCGCGTGTGGTTGATCGATGAGGTGACGGCGAACCGGTCATCCGCATAGTTCAGGGCATAGGACAGGTTGTCCGATTTCTCGGCCTTGGCTTGCGAACGATCCACCGCCGGTGCCGACAGGATGGCGTGCTCCAGTTCGAAGAACGAGGTCGGCAATCGGAAACCCTGCCCGACGGCAAAGCGACTGGAGAGCGCATCCGAGTGGTGCCACAGCAGGTTCAGTCTCGGCGTCGTAATGCCGCCATAGACATTGTTGTGGTCGTAGCGCAAGCTGGCGTTCGCTTCCAGGCGCTGGTCAAAGAACGTCCGATAGGCCTGCAGGAAGCCCCCCGGGGTGCGGTAGGCATACGCGTCGGCATCCGTACGCTCGATGCCGAAAGTCGGCGACGACGGGTCTTCGCTGATGGAGCGGCTGTGCAGGTCTTCGTAGCGGTAGGTCAGACCCGCTGTTACGCGCGTGGCTCCTATCGGCGCCTGGACGCTGCTCTCCAGGTAATACTGCTTCTGGCGACCGAAGTAATCGGCGTCGCCGCCATACCAGGAGTCCTGCTTGTGTTCGGCGTAGCCCGCGGCTAAGCGAAGTCTTGCGTCGCCGAACTGCCGTTCCGCCGTGCCGACAAACTGGTCACGTTTGGTGAAGATGATCTGGGCCACCCCGAAGCGGCCGTCGCTATACGGGCTAACCAGGGTACCGTCGGACGGATTGATCCAGCTATTGGCATCGGGTGAGGCGTTCGGTCCCTTGCTGAAATCGAAGGGATTGCCGCTGGTGCTGGCAATGACGTTGTTGTAGTCCGTGCCGAGCGGGCCGCCCATGCGTTTTTCGTCGATGTGGTCGAGGCGCGCTTTCACCTTGAAGCCCCCAACATCATCGAGGAAAAGGCCGACGCCAGCCAGTTGGCGGTCGTAGCCCGTGTACTGCGAAATGCCGGTGCCCACGCCTTCGACGCTATCGTGCTTCTGCAATGTGCCGGTGAGCGTGACTGCGCCACCCGTAAACGTCTTTGCCGCGTAGAGGGCTTCCCGCTGGTAACCGAAACTGCCACCGGCGAGGTCAAATTCAGCTGCATCATGTAACGGGCGCTTGGTCACCAGATTCACCGTCCCAGCCAAGGATTCCGGGGCGATCAGACTGGTGCCGGCACCGCGCGAGATATCCACGCGTTCCAATCCGTTCAGACCGACCATATCCAGGCCGTAGGCGTTGGAGACCGACGAGAAGATCGGCACACCGTCGAGCATCAACGTCGTGAAGCGCCCCGGCAGGTTGTTCAGCGTGATATTGCGCACGTTGCAGACCGAACACTCAACCTGTACGTCGATACCCGGACGGTGCGACATCAGTTCGACGAGATTGGTCGCGCCGGATTTCTCGATCTCCTGCGCGTTGATCGTCTCGGTTGTGACGATGTCGTCGCGCAGGGCACCTTGCTGCGTGGCACTCGGTCGCCCGGTCACTACTATGGATTGTAGGGTCTTGGTCTTCGTATTGTCGCTTGCCCCGGCAGGCGTGCCGGGACTGGCCTGAGCCACTGCGGGATTGGGGTCAGCCGCAACGGCGAGCAAGGGAAGTGCAAAGGCCATGGCAGGTGCCGCGGCGCAAATTCTTGAGCCAAAGATCATGGGAAATTCCTCTGAATTCGAAAGCGATCGAACAGCAGTCACGGCGATGCCGGAACTGCTGCTATGGACGTCGAGAATCGATCAGAGGAAAGAGGGAGGACCGCGACTACGCGGCGAGGGAACGTCAGCCGCAATGCTCGCCAGCGTCAGCTGTTGCGGACGATCGTAGGCGAGGTTCGGCGTCGTCAGCTGAGGAGCTTCGGAATGCACCGCCCCGGCGATATGGGCGAAGACGACGCACTTCTCGCATGACTTGGTTTCCGGGACCTGCTTGCGGGGCGATTGCGCCCGCTCGATCGCTTCGCCGTAATGGCCGAGCTCATGCACCAGCGCTTCCTGCTGCGCGAACAGCAGGAAGAGCGGCAACAGAAATCTCAGAAACGAAACGCGCATGCGGTCGGCGGCAAGATTGACTCGGGTAGTCTGACACTCGACGGAACCCAGTGGTTCCGTCCCAGCCAAATCGTAGCACAGGCGGAGAATCCCTCCGCGTTCAGGGGCGTCCGCCGTTGCCCCAATAGCCTTCGCCGCAGACAGCCTAGAAATTTGCCCGAAGCGAAAGGCGCAAACCACGCGGTTCTGACGGATGGGTGTGGATGTCATTCACCGGAGTCGTCTCGCCGCTCAGTTGCGAAGCATAGTAGTAGTCGATATCACTAACCTTGCGGTTGAACAGGTTCAGCACATCGAGAGAAAGCTTCACGTTGCGCACGACCTTATAGCTGGCGCGCAGATTGACAAGGGTGGACGCCGGGGAGCGCACCGAGTTGTCCTCGATCAGGGGGCGTGGTCCGAAGTAGCGCAAGCGCAGACCGCCTGACCACTTGCCGCCATCATCGTATGAGACACCAACCGAGGCGGTGTTTTGAATCGCGCCGGGAATGAAGTCGCCGGGCACACTGGCATCGACGCGCGTATAGCGGGCACGCGAAGTCGCGAGGTCGGCGTCGACTGTAATTGCGTTAGTCGGCGTCCAGTAGTTTGCCCACTCGATGCCGCTGCGCCGACTGGGGAAGCTGGCTTCGGTGGTGCCGGCATCGCCGGCGAACACCAGCTCCGATGCCAGATCCAGTCGCCATAGCGCCAGGGAAGTCTGGAGCCGCGGCACGATGGCGCTGCGCACGCCAAGCTCGTATCCCTCGGCCCGCACCAGCGGTGGTGACGGCTCGGTGGCGGCGCCGAAACCGGGATCGCGGAAGTCCGGGTTGACCTTGACCGTGACGCCGCGGGCGTCGTTGCTGTTAAAGCCGTAACCGAGGTTGGCGTAGTACTCGGTCTTGGCCCAGGGGCCGAAGACCAGCGCCAGCTTGG
>PMIF01000046.1:235-19797 GCA_003157035.1 Rhodocyclaceae bacterium | reverse complement strand
TGCACGAGCCGGTCGGCTGCGATGAATGTGGCAACACGGGCTTTGTCGGCCGCGTCGCCATCGTCGAAGTCTTGCCGATGTCGGACGGCATCCGTGGCCTGGTGATGCGTCACGCCACCTCCGGCGACATCCAGAAGCAGGCGGTTGCCGAGGGCATGCTGACGATGTACGAGCACGGTCTGCGCAAGGTACTGGCAGGAACGACGACCCTGGAAGAGGTCCTGCGCGTGACGCGTGAGGTCTGACCGGTGACGCTGTTCCGCTATAAGGCAGTCGACGCGGCAGGCCAGGTCAGCGAGGACGACTTCGAGGCGCGCGACGAGACGATGGTTGTCGATCGCCTGCATTCGCTCGGCCTGATCCCCATTCGCATCGCCGTGGCCAGTCCCGGCAGCACGCAGCCGGGACTGTTCTCCGGCAAACGGCTCGGCCAGGATCAGGTGGGTGCCCTGACACGCGAACTGGCGACGCTGCTGCGCGCCGGCTTGCCGCTCGACCGGGCCATGGAGATATTGATCAATCTGGCGCAGGGCCCGGTCTTGCAATCGCTGTTGGTCAAGATTCGCGATGCCGTGCGCGGCGGCGCGGCCCTGTCCGCGGCCCTCGAGGCCCATCCGGCAGTCTTCAGCCGCTTTTATGTCGGCATGATCCGGGCCGGCGAGGCCGGTGGGTCACTCGGTACCGTGCTGACACGAATATCCGAGTTCATGGAGCGTTCCAAGGAACTCAAGGAGACGGTCAAGTCCGCCTTGATCTATCCGACGATTCTGATCATCGCCTCGGTCTCGTCGGTCATGCTGCTGCTGATTTTCGTCGTGCCGCAGTTCTCGCAGATGTTCGAGCAATCCGGCAAGGCGCTGCCCTTGGCGACGCAGATCGTCGTCGCTGCCGGCAACCTGCTCAGGCACTACTGGTGGGCCATCCCGGTGATCGCCGGGCTTGTCTGGCGCTACTTCAAGTGGCAGATGGGCCGGCCGGCGAGCAGGCTGGTCTGGGATCGGCGGTTTCTCACCATGCCGCTGGTCGGCGACCTGGTGACCAAGGTCGAGATCGCGCGTTTTGCCCGCACCCTGGGCACCCTGCTCGACAACGGCATCCCCTTGCTCGCTGGCCTCACCGTGGTGCGCGACACGGTTGGCAACAGCATGATTGCCGGTGGCCTCGACATCGCCCGGGAACAACTCAAGGCGGGCCAGGGTCTCAGTAAGCCTCTGCTTGCCCAGGAGATCTTTCCACCCCTGGCCGTGCACATGATCGGCGTCGGGGAGGAGACCGGGCAGATGGCCGAGATGTTGACGCGCATCGCGGACATCTACGACCGCGAGGTGGCTGCCGCCGTGAAGCGAATGCTGGCGCTGCTCGAACCGGTGATGATTCTCGGCCTCGGCCTGATTGTCGGCGGCATCATTATTTCGATCTTGCTGGCGATTCTGAAGGTCAACAGCCTGGTCGGTTAGACTAGCAGTCAATTTTTTGTTGGAGGCCGCACCCATGAAACGCCGCATCCGCTCCAGTCGGGGCTTTACCCTGATCGAGTTGCTTGTCGTCCTGCTCATTCTCGGCATGATCGCCGGTATCGCGGGGCCATCGGTCATGAGCTATCTCGGCGATTCCAAGGCCAAGGCAGCCAAGCTGCAGATCGAGGAATTTGGCAACAGCCTGGACTTGTTCAAGATCGACAATGGCCGCTATCCCGATTCGCAAGAGGGACTGCAGGCGCTTGTCCAGGCGCCCGCGGCATTGGGTGAACGCTGGCATGGTCCCTACCTGAAGAAGAAGGCAGTACCGAAGGATCCGTGGAACAATGAGTATCAGTACGTCGCCCCGGGCCAGCACGGCGCCTACGACCTGCTCTCTTTCGGCGCTGACGGACGCGAAGGCGGCGAAGGCGAAAGCAAGGACGTCGTCAGCTGGGAGTGATCGCCTTGCGCCGACCCGGTTCGGGCTTCACGCTTCTCGAACTGACGGTCGTTCTGTTCATTCTCGCCCTGGTCTACGCCATCGCCGGACCGATGTTGGGCGAAGGCTCGGTCGGCATCGACATCACGGCCGCCACCCGGCAGCTGACGGCCGGGCTGCGTCGCGCCCGCAGCGTCGCGGTGACGGAAAATACGGAGGCCGTTCTGACCCTCGATGTCGACGGTCGCGCGTTTTCGGTTACACGCGACGCCAAGATCTACGCCCTGCCCAAGAAGCTCGTCTATACCCTGGTCACCGCCGAATCGGAGGTGACGCAGGGCAACGTCGGCGCCATTCGTTTCTATCCCGACGGTTCCTCGACCGGCGGCCGCATCACCGTCTCGGCCGGTGACGTACGGCAGCAGGTCGATGTCGATTGGCTCACCGGCCGGGCGCACATTCTCTGATCCATGCGCCAGCGCGGCTTCTCATTGCTCGAAGTACTCGTCGCCTTCACGATTCTCGCCTTGTCCGTGGGCGTCCTGATGCAGATATTCTCCGGCAGCCTGCGCAATGTCGAAGTGGCCGGCGATCTGGTGCAAGCGACGACCCTGGCGCAGTCGCTGCTCGCCAGCCCGGGGATCGCCAGCACGCTTGCCGCCAGCGAGAGCAGCGGCGACTATGGTGAAAGGTATCACTGGCAGTTGTTCGTCGCGCCCTTCGCCGAGGTATCCGCTGCCAACGCCGGCAATACCCAGCCGTTGGCGTCGCCGCTGGCGCTTTGGCAAGTCACCGCCGTGGTCGCCTGGCCGAACGGCAACCCCAACGGCCCCGAGCGTCAGGTCGTTTTGTCGACGCTACGGACGCAGAAACGGGCCTTGCAATGAGCAATCGCCGCGGCTTTACCTTGCTTGAACTGTTGATCGGGCTGACGCTCCTTGGCTTCGTCATGGCCTTGTTGTTTGGCGCGTTCCATCTGGCATCGCGCACCTGGGACGCCGTATCGGTCCATTCGGAGAAGGTTGCCGACCGGCAGGTGGTGCTTTCCTATTTGCGGCGGATGGTCGAACAGATGCAGCCGATCATGTGGAAGAAGACCCCAGGTCTGCCAGTGGCCTTCATCGGCCAGCCTGGCGGCATCCATTGCATCGCTTCCGTTTCCGGTCAGGTTGGCAGCGGCTTGCGCGCCGTCGAAATCGGCCTAGCGCCAAGCGACCAACAAGGGCAGATCGCTCTGGTGCTGAAGCAAGCACCGCTTCGTTATCAAGCGGAGGTCTTTGACGATGGGCTCGCGGCGGCCGAGGGCCAGACGCTGCTCAATGGACTGGACGCTGTCGAGTTCGCCTATTTCGGTGCCGCCACCGCCGAGGAGGCCTCGGATTGGCGGGACACCTGGGAAGATACGAAGAACCTGCCGAAGCTGGTACGCATTCGGCTCGGCTGGCACAGTGACGGCTGGTCGGAACTGATCATCCAACCCATGATCGGCAGTTCCGGCTGTCGCTGGGATGACATGAGCAGTCAATGCAAGTGATTGCCACACCGCGTTATTGCCAACATGACTGCGACGGTGTCGCCTTGGTCCTCGTCCTGTGGATGCTGGCCCTGCTCTCCATCATCGCCGGGAATCTTGTCTTCTCGACCCGGACCGACCTCTTGGTCGAAGGCAACTTCGCTGCGCAAGCAAAAGCCGAAGCGGCGGCCGACGCCGGCGTGTACAAGGCCATCTACGAGATGAGCCAGCCGCCCACAGTTGACATCAAGCCCTGGCGAGGCGACGGTGTCGTTCATCCGTGGCAGTTCGCCGATTGCCTGCTGGAAATCACCATCGTGGACGAATCGGGGCGAATAGACCTCAACGCTGCCTCGCCGGCGCTGCTGCAAGGCCTGTTTCGCTCGCTTGGGCGAGCCGATGCCGACGCCGAAGCGCTCGCGGACGCCATCGTGGACTGGCGCGACGCCGACGATTTAAGGAGCCCGCATGGTGCCGAAAATGAAGATTACATCGCCGCGGGACGCAGCTACGGTCCCGCCAACGCACCGTTCGAGGCGGTCGAGGAATTGCGCCAGGTGCTCGGTATCGACGAACAACTTTTCCTCAGGGCCGAACCTCTGCTGACGGTCCATTCCCACCACGCCGGCATCAATACGGCGGTAGCATCCCGGCAAGTCTTGCTGGCCATCCCCGACGCGACGCCTGAACTGGTCGATACATTCATCGCGCAACGAAATGCCGCCCTGGCCGAACAGGCCCAGCCGCCGCTCTTTCCTCTCGCTCCGGAGCTGCAGTCAGGGGGCTTCGGCGCGATCGCCACTATCCTAGTGAGGGCGGAATTGGGCGATAATATGCGCTTTTTCCGAGAGGCGACCGTCAGGCTGGGTGGCAATTCGCCGCCCGTCATACTTGCCTGGCGAAAGCCGATGGTGCCGTCCGCAAACACGCCGCCTGTTGCGTCGGCAGAACTCCCCTGAACATGACATGATCCGTATTGGCAGAAGATTTCCAGCTCTCGTCGCCTTAGGCAGCGCCAGCCGCCGCTTCTTCGCCTGGTGGCGTGAGGGGCTCGGCGGTTTGGTGCCGCCCGCCATACGATCGTGGTGGCAGGAAACCGATCATCTTGTCCTCGTCACATTCGCTGACGGACGGCCTGTCTTCTCGCGTGCGCTCGGCACCAAGACGGAAAAGCTGGCAATGGCCAGCGGCCAGACGCGCCCCGTGGGCACCGTCAAGGGGACGCGGTTCATGCTCGAAATCGCTCCGGACCACGTCTTGCAGCGCAGCCTGGCGCTACCCATGGCCCTGGAAGAAAACTTGCGCCAGGCCCTGACGTTTGAGCTCGACCGCTACACGCCATTCAAACCGGACCGCGCCTATTTCGATTTCCTGATCAGTGGCCGCGACGCAGTACGCAAGCAAATCACCGTCGAATTGGCGGTCGTGCCAAGAACGGTCGTCGATCAGGCGGTCGCCAGCGCTGCCGCTTTGGGCATCCACATCGGCGGTGCGGTGTTGGTCGACGACGTGTTGCGCTTCGGCAATGCTTGTCGCAATTTGCTGCCAGCCGGCGCCCGGACGTCGCACGGTCTGCGCGGTCAGTTCGGCGTGCGCCTGGCTTTGCTGGCTGGCGGCATACTCCTGCTGGCTGCCGTGCTGGCGATCCCGCTTTGGCAGAAGCGCGCTGCGGCCATCTCGCTGCTGGCGCCGCTTGCCGAGGCGCGAACGGCTGCCACAGATACTGATGCGCTGCGGGACAAATTGAAGCGCCTCGTTGCCGATCACAATCTGCTGCCCGACAAGAAGTGGAATGGCCATTCGGTGGTGCGAGCGCTCGACGACCTGACCAAGCGGCTTCCGGACGACACCTTTGTCATTCAATTCGAATTTGACGGCAATACGCTGCAGGTGCAAGGGGAATCCGCGTCGTCGGCGAAGCTGATCGAGATACTCGAGGACTCGCCGTTGTTCAAGGATGTCGGCTTCAAGTCGCCGTTGGTCAAGATTCAAGGGACCGCCAACGACCGCTTCCACCTTGCCGCCACTCTTGAGGCAACGGAAAGGCAGCTCGCCGACGCAGAGCCCAAGGAAAGCAGACCGGCTGCGGAACGGGTCATGCCACCCCCGCCACCGTCAGCCAGTCAGCCGCCACCGCTACCGACCTCGGCTGGCGCCGCGCCTCCGGCCCCCGCTACGGCTGCGACCGTGGCTACGGGTACAGCAGCGGCCACGCCGGCGGCACGTGCCGCCGCCGGCAAGGCGCCGACGACCAACGCCGCGGGAGGAAAGCAGTGAAGCTACGCTTGACCCCGCTGCAACACCGCCTGGCGGCGCTCGGCATCCTGGTTCTGCTGCTGGCGGCGATTGTTGCCGCCGTTGCCTGGCCCACCTGGCGGCTGCACCGCCATTACGACGAGGCGATCGAAGACTATTCCGACCGCCTGATCCGTTATCGCCGGGTGGCCGGCCAACGACCTGCGATCGAGGATGGGCTGGCGGCGGCCGAGGGTGCCGAATTTCGCAAGTACTTCCTCAAGAGTGCGTCGGCAACCCTGGCGGCGGCGGAGTTGCAGGGCCTGGTAACGCGAATCGTCGAGGACCACAAAGGCCGGATCCTCAGCAGCCAGATACTTCCCGCCAAGGATGACGGCAAGAACAGCGGCCCAAGCAAAGTCAGCATTTCCGTCACTCTTACCGCGTCGATCATCCCGCTGCAGATGATCCTGCACACGGTGGAGACCAACGAGCCTTATCTCTTCTTCGATCAGATCGTTGTTCGCTCCCCGCAGGGGCGCAACTACCGCCCCATACCCGGACAGAGCCCCGAGTTCAGCGTTCAGCTCACGCTGCATGGCTACCTGGCCACATCGGGCGGAGGCTCCTGATGGCCATTTTGTCGCCAAAACGAGTGGAATCGGCGCTCTGGCTCCTGGCCTATGCGAGCCTGGCCGTTGCGGTCGGCGTGGAAAGCGATTGGGGCAGGACTTGGCAATGGCCGCTGCCCGACACGTCCGTCGCCAGCCAGCCGCCGGCAAACCCGGACCTCACGGAGCCCTACAAGCTACCGCCAGCGGACACTTTCCTGGAAACGGCCATGCGGCCGGTATTTGTCGTCAGCCGACAACCGCCACCTCCACCGCCAGCGGTGGTCCCGGTACAACTGATGAAGAAGGGTCAGTTTGTCCTGACCGGCGTGACGATCGTGCCCTCGGGAAAGTTCGCCTTCCTGGTCGAGAAGGCTGGCAACAAGAATCGCACGGTCACCGAAGGGCAGGACATCAACGGCATCAAGGTCAAGGAAATCACCACCGAAACCGTCGTGCTCAGCCAGTACAATGATAGCGAAGTACTGACCTTGCGGGCCTCGAGGGGGCCAGCAGCGACCGTCGGCCCGGAGCCCCCGCCGGCCCAGGGCGCCGCGGTTCCGCCTGGCGGCGACGCCCAAGCCCAACCCGGCGGCGCCAAGCCCGTACGCAGGCAAAATAGCGCTGCGCGACCTCCAGCTGCCGAGCCCAACAACCAGCCGCCTGACCAATAACCGTTCGTCGGCGCAAGAAAGAAGGTATCGAGATGAGGAAATTCCCCACTGGCTTAACAATCGGCAAGTCCAGTCTATCGCTGGCAATCGCGGCGATGGCCGGATGTGCCAGCGTCGGGACGCCAGATATCGATGCGCCGCGCGACGTGAACACTGCCGCTGTATCGTCCGCCAATGTCACTGCCGACAGGAAGAAGGCTCCAGAGACCGAGAGCAAAGCCAATCCGGCGCAGATCTACCATGGCACCGGGGTGATGGTGAATACGCCGAAACCGGAAGCAGCGCGCGGCGACGGCAATGTCTCGCTCAATTTCGAGGCTGCCGACGTGCGCGATATCGCCAAGACCGTCCTGGCCGAAATCCTCAAGGAAAGCTACATCGTCGACCCCAAAGTCGGCGGCACCATCACCTTCCGCACCGTCAAGCCCTTGCCCCAGGATGCCCTGCTGCCGACGCTCGAAACCGTTCTGCGGATGAACGGCATCATCCTGGTCAAAGAGAACGGCATCTACAAGATCATGCCGGCGGCCGGAGCCAAGGGGTCACTGTCGCCGCGTATGGCTGGCGCCGCGGCGGGTTTCTCCGTCCAGATCGTGCCGCTGAAGTACGTCGGCTCGGTCGAGATGGCGAAGATTCTCGAAGGTTTCTCCGCCGATCCGTCGGCCATCAAGGCCGATACACTGAGGAACCTGCTCATCCTGTCCGGGACCCAGAACGAGATCCAGCACATGCTCGACACCATCGACATGTTCGATGTCGACTGGCTGAAGGGCATGTCCATCGGCTTATTCACGCTGCAAAGCGCCGACGTCAAGACGGTGGATGCCGAATTCAGCAAGATCCTTGGCGACAAGAATGGCAATCCCCTGGCCGGCGCGGTTCGAGTCGTGCCAATCGAGCGCCTCAATGCCTTCGTCATCATTTCGCCGCAACCCTACTACCTGGAGCAGGCCAAGATCTGGCTCGATCGCCTGGACCATACCGGCGGTACCGGTGGCACGCAACTCTTCGTCTATCACGTACAAAACAGCAAGGCCGAGCATCTCGCCGAACTGATGAACCAGGCGTTTGCCAAGTCGCCAACCGGCGCCCGGCCGGCGACCAATCCGTCGATCGCGCCGACACTGCAGCCGAGCCAGATTCAGTCGTCTACCGGCATGGGCGCCACCAACCGCCCGATTGCTGCTGTCAACGCGGCCGCCGCCAGCTCGACGCTGTCGATTACCGACGAAACCGGAACCAGCGAAGTGCGTATCGTCGCCGACAAGGAGACCAATACCCTGCTCATCCTGGCCAACAAGGCCGGCTATGACCGGATAGAGTCAGCGATCAAGCGTCTCGACGAAGCGCCGCGGCAGGTGTTGATCGAGGTGATGATCGTCGAAGTGACGCTGACGGATGAATTCCAGCTCGGTGTCGAGTGGACCTTCACGCACGGCAGCCAGATCAGCGGCAAACTCGATGTCGCCGGCGCCGGCATTGGCGCCTTGGCGCCCGGATTCTCGCTGCTCAATACGAAGGCCGGCGCAGTTCAGGCAGCGCTCAACATGCTGGCCACCAACGGCAAGGTGAATGTCTTGTCGTCACCGCACATCATGGTCGCCGACAACCAGACGGCGAAGATCCAGGTCGGCGACAGCATTCCGATCAACCAGACGACACTGAATAGTTCCACCAACTACACCTACCAATCCACTACCTATCTCGACACGGGCGTCATTCTTTCCGTCACGCCCCGCATCAACGCTGGCGGCCTGGTCAATCTCGAGGTTGAACAGGAGTTCAGCGTCCCGGGACCGGCCTCGAGCACGGGCTCCGCTCCACCGATCAGCAAGCGTTCGGCGAAAACCAAGATGACGGCACAGTCCGGCGAAACGATGGTGCTGGGCGGCATGATTTCTGAGAAATCCACCAACAGCTCATCGGGCCTGCCCTTCCTGTCGGCGATCCCGGTCCTCGGCGGCCTGTTCGGTACGACTGACCGCGCGACGACCAAGACCGAGCTGATCGTGCTGATCACGCCGCGCGTCGCCAACAACGCCACGCAGGCGAAGGCAATCTCCGATGAGTTGCGCCGCAAGATGGGCGAAGCCAAGGACCTGGCCGACTGCGGCACCGCCAATCTGGTCGGCTATACCGGTCGCGGCGGCCTCTGGTGCGTGCAGCCCGGACGTTTCGAGGGTGCCATCGACCGCATGAAAGAAGTCGACGCCGATGGCAAGCCGCTGTACATCAAGGAATGGCCGTCCGCCGCGCCGGAGAACTTCTGGGTGCCCAAGCCACAATTCCAGAATCCAGCGCCGGCAGCAAAGCCGATGATGTTGCCGTTGCCGCTGCCGTCCGATCCGGTGCCGACCGGTCAGGCGAAGTAGCTGCGGTACCAGTCGACGAAGCGGGCGATACCTTCGGCCAGCGGCGTCGTCGGCGCGAAGCCGGTCGCCTGCCGCAGCGCCGATATATCGGCATACGTGGCCGGCACGTCCCCCGGTTGCATGGGCAGGAAGCGGCGAGTCGCCTTCTTGCCCAGCGCCGTCTCCAAAATGTCGATGAACTGCATGAGTTCGACCGGTTCGTGGTTGCCGATGTTGTAGAGCGCATGCGGCGGCACGCCCTCCGGCGGCCGGTCGAGAACCCGGATCACGCCCTCGACGATGTCGTCGATATAGGTGAAATCGCGCCGCATCTTGCCCTGGTTGAAAACATCGATCGGCCGTCCGCCCAGGATCGCCTGGGTGAAACTGAAGTAGGCCATGTCGGGCCGGCCCCAGGGACCATAGACCGTGAAGAAGCGCAGCCCCGTGCACGGCAGGGTGTAGAGATGGCTGTAGCTGTACGCCATCAGCTCGTTGGCCTTCTTGGTCGCGGCATAGAGGCTGACCGGATGGTCGACGTTGTCCGTCTCGGCGAACGGCAGCTTCTGGTTGCCCCCATAGACGCTCGAACTCGAGGCATAGACCAGATGGCGCACGCCGGTCTGCCGGCAGCCTTCGAGGACATTGACGAAACCAAGCAGGTTGCTGTCGGCATAGGCCAGCGGATTTTGTAACGAATAACGCACCCCGGCTTGCGCCGCAAGATTGATGACGGCGTCGGGACGGTCGCTGGCGAACAGTTCGGCCATCGCCTGCCGGTCAGCGATGTCGCTGCGGGCGAAGCGAAAGCCGGCGCTGGTCGACAAGCGCGCCAGGCGCGCCTGCTTCAGCGCCACGTCGTAGTAATCGTTCAGGTTGTCGACGCCGACCACCTGGTCGCCCCGCGCCAGTAGGCGCTCGGCAACGTGCATGCCGATAAATCCCGCGCAGCCGGTCAAGAGAATTTTCATACTGAGCCCAGAATGTGTCCGGCAAGCGGCTGCCAAGGCGGAATCGCTATAATCCGCGGATTCAGCGATTCTACAGGCACCTTCCGTCCAGCGTCGATGCGCGTCCTTCTGGTCAAGACTTCCTCGCTCGGCGATGTGGTGCACAACCTGCCCGCACTCAGTGATCTGGCCCGGCAGCACCCGCAGGCCAGCATCGACTGGGTGGTCGAGGAGGCTTTCGCCGACATACCCCGGATGCATCCGGCGATCGACCGCGTCATACCGGTCGCCCTGCGCCGTTGGCGTCGACAGCTGTTCCGGCTCCAGACCTGGCGGGAGATGCGCCAGTTTCGTGAGCAGTTGCGCCGCCAGCCCTACGACCTGGTCATCGACAGCCAGGGATTGCTCAAGAGTGCCGTCATCGCCGGCCAGGCCGCAATCGCGCAAGCCGACGCGCGCTGCGGCCCCGATGCCGTCTCGGCGCGCGAGGCTGTGGCCGCGCGCTTCTATCGCCAGCATTTCGCCGTGGCGCGCCAACTGCATGCGGTCGAGCGCAATCGCTTGCTGGTGGCGGCAGCGGCCGGCTATGCCGTGAGCGGCGAACCCGACTACGGCATCGTTGCCGAATCCGTGGCTCTGCCCTGGCTGCCGAGCGGCGCCTATGCCGTGCTGCTCACCGCCACCAGCCGCGCCGACAAGGAGTGGCCNNCGCGCCGCCCGACTGGCATCGGCGCTCGGCCGGGCGGTCGTCGCTCCACCGCTGACGATTCGCCAACTCGCCGCGGTCATGGCTTCAGCCAGTCTGGTGGTCGGCGTCGACACCGGTCTGGTCCATCTGGCCGCCGCACTTGGCCGCCCGACGCTGGCGCTATTCTGCGGTTCTGATCCGCAATTGACCGGCGTGCGCGCCGGCGTGCGCGCCGTGAACCTCGGCGGCGTTGGCCACCCGCCCAGCGCTGGCGAGGCGGTCAAGACCGCCCTACACCTGCTCGACTCGTGAACCGCCTGCTCTACACAATCGCCACCGTCGCCCTGATTCCCTGGGCGATATTGCACCTGCTCTGGCGGGCGCGGCGCCAGCCGGAGTATCTGCGCCATTGGCGCGAGCGTTTCGGCTTTTTCGCCGTCGCCGCCGAGACGCCGCTGATCTGGATACACGCCGTCTCGGTCGGCGAAACACGCGCCGCGCAGCCGCTGGTGGCAGCCCTGCGCCAGCGTCACCCGCAGCACAGGATATTGCTCACCCAAATGACCCCGACCGGGCGCCAGACCGCCAGCGAACTGTTCGGCGACTCGGTTAGCTGCGTCTATCTGCCCTATGACTTGCCTTGGGCAGTCGAGCGCTTTCTGGCGCATTTTCGTCCCGTCGTCGGCCTGATCGTCGAAACCGAGATCTGGCCCAACCTGATCGCCGCCGGCAAACGTCGTGGCGTGCCGATGTTGCTGGTCAATGCCCGGCTGTCCGAGCGTTCGGCGAGCCGCTATGCGAAGATCGCATCCCTGATCCGGCAAGCCTTGAACGACTTGGCGGCCATCGCCGCCCAGGGCGAGGACGATGCCCAGCGGCTGACCGCGCTCGGTGCCCCGCACGTCGACGTGCTGGGCAACATGAAGTTCGACGTGACGCCGCCCGAGCTACAACTGGCGCTCGGCATGGACTTTCGTCGCCGCATCGGCGAACGGCCGGTGTTCGTCTGTGCCAGCACGCGTGAAGGCGAAGAAGGAATCATCCTGGATGCCTGGGCGCGCTTCGGCAATCCCCAGATCCTGCTCGTCGTCGTGTCTCGGCACCCGCAGCGCTTCGCCGCAGTCGCCGCGCTGCTGTCACGCTCGGGCATCCCCTGGCAGCGCCGCAGCGACGAGATGCCGATTGCCGCATCGACCCGCGTCTGGCTGGGCGACAGTATGGGTGAATTGTTCGCCTATTACGCCGCAGCCGATATCGCCTTCGTCGGTGGCACCCTGCTCGATTACGGCGGCCAGAACCTCATCGAGCCCTGCGCCTTGGGCAAACCCGTGCTGATCGGTCCATCGACACACAATTTCGCCGACGCCTGCCGCGAAGCGGTGGCCGTCGGCGCCGCCCGCTCGATCGGCAGTGCCGAAGAGTTGGTCAAGACAGCCTGCGCCCTCATGCTGTCGCCGCCGCAACGACGACAGATGGGCGAGATCGCCCTGCTATTTACCTCCCGCCATCGCGGTGCGACGGCAAGAACGCTGGCGCTGGTGGAGCGCTTTCTCGTTCGGCCTTAGCCGTTGCGCTTCTTCGCCCGCGGATGGGCGGCATCGTAGACCTTGGCCAGATGCTGAAAATCCAGATGGGTATAGATCTGGGTGGTGGCAATGTTGGCGTGGCCGAGCATTTCCTGCACGGCGCGCAGATCGCCTGACGATTGCAGGACGTGCGAGGCACACGAGTGGCGCAGCATGTGCGGATGGACATGGATGCCCAGGCCTTGCCGTGTTGCCCACAGCGCCAGCCGGCGTTCGATGGTGCGCACGCCCAAACGTCTGCCGCCGCGACCGATGAACAGCGCCGGTTCGTCGGCCGCGGCCAGCTGCGGCCGCAGCGTCAGCCAGCTGTCCATGGCCGCCAGCGCCGGACCGCCAACCGGCACGCTGCGCGTCTTGGCGCGCTTGCCGGTCACCGTGATACCGCCCTCGGCCAGTTCCATGGTCGCCGCCAGGTCGAGGCCGGCGAGTTCCGACAGGCGCAGCCCGGACGAATAGAACAATTCGAACATCGCCTTGTCGCGCGTTGCCAGGATGCCATCCGGCTCGCCGGCGAGCAGCGCTTGCGCCTGGTCGGCGGAGAGTACCTTGGGCAGGTTGCGCGGCTGTCGCGGCGCCTTCAGGTTGTCACAGGGATTGCACGTAATCGCGCCGCGCCGCGCCAGCCAGCGGTAATAGGAACGCCAGGCGGAGAGCAGGCGGGAGAGCGTTCGGGCGCCCAGCCCTTCGCCGTGCAATTGCATGGCGAAGCGGCGCAGCTGATGCGGTTCGAGCGCCGCCGGCGACAGCGCGCCGGCCAGTGCCGTCAACCGCGCCAGGTCGCGACGATAGGCGCTGACCGTATGTTCGCTGGCCCGCCGCTGGTGGCGCAAATCGGCAAGAAAACTGTCGACCGAGTCGACAACCGGCATCAGCGACTCGTTCGGCAGAGCGCGGCGGCGGCCAGTTCGCCGATCTGGCGCAAGTAGAGCGTGCCCATCTCGCCGTAGAAGCGCTGCGCTTCTTCGCTGGCCAGCAGCATCAAGCCGATGCACTCACCCGCAGACTGGCCGAGGCGGCGCAGCGGTATCTGGGCCACTGAGCGAACGTGACCCGCCTGCTCGCCCAGCCAGGCGACGGCCGCCTGCCCTTGTGCCGGTCCGCAATAGGGCTCGCCGCAGCCAGCGGCAAAGGCGATGATGCCGGCTTCGACGGCCGCGAACTCCACCGAGTCGCCGCCTGCCAGTCCCCACAGGCGTATCGCCACATGCGGGACGCCGAAATCATCGCGCAGGTGGTCGTAGAGCACACTGCAGGTCGCAGCACGATCGCTGGCGCCATGCAGATCCACCGACAGGCGGTGCACCTTTGTCCCGACGGCATCGTTGTCCTCGCCGAAGCGGATCAGCTCGGCCAACTTGTTCTCGAGCTGGCGCACCTGGTCGCGCAAATTGCCCAGTTGCCGCTCGGTGATCGAGATCGCCCTGCCACCATGCGGGCTCGGAATGTGGATGCGGTTGAGCAGCTCCGCGTATTGGATGAAGAACTCGGGGTGGTTCTTCAGGTAGGCAGCAACTTCGTTGGCGTCCATGTCAGCACTCAGCTCAGGTTCTCGGGAAGCTCTATCTGGCCGTCGAAGACGACGACCGCAGGGCCGGTCATTAGCACCGGTGCATCGCCGCCGGCCCAGGCAATGGTCAACTGGCCACCGCGCATGGTCACCCGAACCGGCGAATCGAGCAAGCCGCGCCGAATGCCGGTGACGACGGCAGCACAGGCACCAGTACCACAGGCCAGGGTCTCGCCGCTGCCGCGCTCGTACACCCGCAAGCGGATGGCATGGCGATCGACGATCTGCATGAAGCCGGCGTTCACCCGCTGCGGAAAGCGCTGGTGGGCCTCGATCGACGGTCCGTCGCGCTCAACCGGCGCCCGGTCGATATCCTCAACCACCTGGACAGCATGCGGATTACCCATCGACACAGCGGTGATCGCGAAACTACGGTCGGCCACCGCCAGCGTCTGCACCAGTGCGTCCGAATCGCTGACAAAAGGAATTTCAGCGGCCGCGAAGCGCGGCCGGCCCATGTCGACACTCACCTGGCCATCGTCTTCGAGCCGCAGCGTAATGATGCCGCTCGCGGTCTCGACGCGGATCTCGCGCTTGTTGGTCAGGCCACAGCGAACAACAAAACGGACGAAACAGCGGGCACCATTGCCGCATTGCCCGACTTCGCCGCCGTCGGCGTTGAAGATGCGGTAGCGGAAATCGACACCAGCCAGGGTCGGCTTCTCGACCAGCAGAATCTGGTCGCAGCCGACGCCGAAGCGGCGGTCGGCAAGAAAACGCGCCTGGGCCGCCGTCGGCACAAAGTTCTGGCCGATGGCGTCGAGGACAACGAAGTCGTTGCCCAATCCCTGCATCTTGGTGAAACCTATCATGATCAGTCAATGGTAGCCTATCGCGTCCCGGCGGAACGCCGGATACACGGTCAATAGACCCCCTTTTCCCCCGGCGGCCGGGTCTTGAACCGCCGATGCAGCCAGAAATACTGCTCGGGCATCTTGAGGATTTCGCCTTCCAGATAGGCGTTCATCTGCCGCGTGTCGCCCTCGATCGATTCACCCGGAAAGTTCTGCCAGGCCGGTCCGATTTCGATGCGGTAGCCGTCCGGATCCATGTGCGAGATGACCGGGACCACCACTGCGTCGGCGAGACGGGCGAGGCGCGACAAGCCGGTGATGGTGGCCGCGGGATAGCCGAAGAAGGGCACGAAGATGGTGTCGCGTTCGCCGAAGTCCATGTCCGGCAGGTAGAAAAACGGCATGCCGGCCTTCATCGCCTTGAGGCCCTTGCGGGTGCTTTCCTGACGCGACAGCATCAGCGACTTGCCGAAGCGGCCACGGCCCTTGTACAGCGCGGCGTTGAACATCAGGTTCTTCTGGTTGGCGTAGATTCCGGACATGTCGTAGTCCATGCTCATGCGCGTCCAGGCCATGTCGAGGCCAACGAAATGCGGCACCAGCAGGATCACCGGTCGTTTGCCATAAAGGGCATCGAGATGCTCCTTGCCGGTCAGCTGGCCGAGCTTGCGGATGCGCGCCGCCGAAGCCCACCAGAGCAGGCCGCGCTCGAGAAAGCTGCGGCCGAAGGCCTCGAAGTGCCGGCGCGCCAGGACCAGGCGTTCGGCTTCGGTCATGGCCGGGAAACAGAGGCGAAGGTTGGTCAGGGCAATGTGCCGGCGCCGCTTGCCGAAGCGGAACAGCAGCCGACCAAGGCCGCGGCCGAGCGCAGCGAGGAGCGGTAGCGGCAGCAAATGCAGCAGCCACATCAGGAAGAGCACGATTCGAGTCATTTTGGTTCGTCTGGTTCGGGTGCCCCGGCTGGGACCTTGTAGCGGTTGTAGCCCCAGATGTACTGCTCGGGACAAAGACGGATGATCGATTCGATCTCGCGGTTGATCTGCGCCACGCGGGCTGGCAGGTCGCCGACCAGCGGCTGCGCCAGCGGAATGAAATGGATGTGGTAGCCAGCACCGTAGTGCAGCCGCTCGGCGTAGGTGAACAGTAGCGCGGCGCCACCCTCGGTGAGCCTCGCCGCCAAGGTCATGGTATACGCGGGCCGACCAAAGAAAGGCACCCAGATCCCCTCGCCGTTGCCGGGCACCTGGTCGGGCAGCATGCCGCTGGCCTCGCCGTGCTTGAGCGCCTTCATCAGCCGCCGCACGCCGGAGAGATCGGCTGGCGCCAGCTTCAGGTTCATGCCGCGCCCCAGTTCCATCAGCGGCGCCAGCCAGTCCTGGCGCGGCCGGCGGTAAAGCACGGTGATTGCCTGGAGGCTGCCGTCGGCACTGGGTCGCGCCGCCAGGTACTGAGCGGTAATCTCGAAGCAGCCAAGATGCGGCGTCAGGTAGAGCACCCCCTTGCCGGCGGCGCGCGCCGCCTCGACGTGTTCCCAGCCGCTCACCCGCACCACCCGTTCCAGCAACTCCTCTTTGGGCCGCAGCCAGATCTTCGGCAGTTCGGCGACGCCCTTGCCTGCCTCGGCGATGGCCGCGTTGCGGGCATGCTGCAGGCCAGCCAGCGCTATGTTCTCCTGCATATGGCGGCGATAAGTCGGCGAAGTCAGCCAAACGACCCAGCCCATCAGGGCGCCCAGGTTGTGCAGTACCGGCAGCGGCAGGAACGAAAGGAAACGAAAAAGAAAGACCATGTCGGCAACGGATTTGACCGCGGCTGGCAAAAAAGTAGAATTATCGCCTGCCGCTGAGTTAATTGGACAACTTGCGAAGCGGAGAGGGCTCGGCCCGAAAACAAATATCGCTAAAGCGTCGCCCGCTCACGCCCCCCGGAGCCGGTAACGCCGGCAAGAATGGGGGCACAGGAGTTGTGGCAATGTCTGACACTTACCTCTTTACCTCGGAATCGGTTTCTGAGGGTCATCCCGACAAGGTCGCCGACCAGATTTCCGACGCCATCCTGGATGCCATCCTGGCCCAGGACAAGCACTCGCGCGTCGCCGCCGAGACGCTGTGCAATACCGGTCTCGTCGTTCTGGCCGGCGAGATCACCACCAATGCCAACGTCGATTACATCCAGGTGGCGCGCAACACCATCAAGCGCATCGGCTACGACAACACCGAGTACGGCATCGACTACAAGGGTTGCGCCGTGCTGGTCGCCTACGACAAGCAAAGCCCCGACATCGCCCAGGGCGTGAACCAGGCCTACGACGACAACATGAATCAGGGCGCCGGCGACCAGGGCCTGATGTTCGGCTACGCCTGCGATGAGACACCGTCACTGATGCCTCTGCCCATCTACCTGTCGCACCGGCTGGTCGAGCGTCAGGCCATGCTGCGCAAGGATGGCCGCCTGCCCTGGCTGCGTCCCGACGCCAAGAGCCAGGTGACCATCCGCTACGTCGACGGCAGGCCGGACGCCATCGATACAGTGGTCCTGTCGTCGCAACATGCGCCCGAGATGAGCGAAGGCGCCAAGATGAAGCCGGTTTTCGTCGAGGCGGTGATCGAGGAGATCATCAAGCCGGTACTGCCGAAGGAACTGATCAAGGGCGAGATCAAGTATCTGGTCAACCCGACTGGCCGTTTCGTCGTCGGTGGCCCGCAAGGCGACTGCGGCCTGACCGGNNGTCGACCGCTCGGCCGCCTACGCGGCGCGCTACGTGGCCAAGAACATCGTTGCCGCGGGACTGGCCAGCCGCTGCCAGGTGCAGGTTTCCTACGCCATCGGCGTCGCCCAGCCGACCAGCGTCTGGGTCACCACCTTCGGCACCGGCAAGATATCGGACGAGCGAATCGCCGATCTGGTGCAGATGCACTTCGACCTGCGGCCCAAGGGCATCGTCAATATGCTCGACCTGCTGCGGCCGATCTACGAGAAGACCGCCGCCTACGGCCACTTCGGCCGCGACGAGCCCGAGTTCACCTGGGAGGCGATCGACAAGGCGGCACTCCTGCGCGACGCCGCCGGGTTGTAATTTCCGCGCGCAGCCGGGGCCATGCCGAGACGCTATGGCTCCGGTATACTCTGCAAATGCTGAAGCGGATCCCCGTCGGCGACTTGTGTGTCGGCATGTACCTGCACGAGCTGGGCGGGGCCTGGCTCGATCATCCTTTCTGGCGTTCTTCGTTCAAGATCGAAGATGCGCAGACGATTCAGAAGATCCGCGCCAGCGGCGTGCCTGATGCCTGGATCGATACAGCGAAGGGACTCGATGTCATCGGCGGCACGACCGAAGAGCAGGCGGATGCCGAAGTCGAGCGCGAGTTCCAGAGCAGCATCACGGAGCCAGCACCGGCAGCGCAACGCCTGAGCACTGAGGCGGAGATCGCCAAGGCCAGGGAGGTCTGTGCCCGCGCCGTTCAGGAAGTGGGCAAGCTATTCCAGGAAGCGCGCATGGGCAAGGCTATCCAGACGGATGCCATCATACCCGTCGCCACCGAGATTGCCGCTTCGGTCGAACGCAATCCCGGCGTCCTCTCCGCCTTGCTGCGCCTGCGCCACCAGGACACCTACACTTACATGCATTCGGTGTCTGTCGGTGCCCTGATGGTCGGCCTCGGCCGCCAGCTCGGTATCGAATCCAGCCAGTTGCCTGAGCTCGGCCTGGCCGGCTTGTTGCACGACATCGGCAAAGTCGGCATCGAGCTGGAGCTTCTGAACAAGAAGGGCAGCCTCAGCGAAGAGGAATTCGCCCGCCTGCGCAACCACGCGCCCTACGGGCATCGCCTGCTGGTGAAGGGCAATGCCAGCGAGATCGCGCTGCAAGTGACACGGCATCACCACGAGCGCGCTGACGGCAGCGGCTACCCGGACGGACTCGGCGGCGATGCCATCAGCCTGCCGGCGCGCATGGCGGCAGTCTGCGACGTCTATGATGCGACCACCTCCAACCGTCCCTACAAGGATGCCTGGCAGCCCGCCTTTGCCCTGCGCAAGATGGCCGAGTGGAGCCGCACTCAGTATGACCTGCGCGTCTTCCACGCGTTCGTGCGCGCGGTCGGCATCTATCCCATCGGTACGCTGGTGCGTCTGAAGTCCGGCTATCTCGCCATAGTCGTCGACCAAAGCGACGCAGCGCTGTTGACGCCGCAGGTCAAGGTGTTCTACGCCATCGAGCACGGTCGGCGCATCCCGGCCAAAGTCATCGATCTGGACCGCGAGGATGACGAAATCCTCTCTCATGAAGATCCCAACGTCTGGGGCATCCAGAACCTCCACGAGCTCTGGAGCGGCCTCGATCGGCCGTTGTTCTAGGCGGCCGCCAAACGGTATAATCCATCCATCCCGAGGAGCGCTGCGAGGGCATTCAGGTCCCCAGGCTCGGAATCTTCCGAACTGCGCTCGCCTAACCCGAACCGGGAAGGTGAGTGCACAAAGAACCTCCCTCCCGGTCACAAGTTCAAGGAGAGAACATGAACGCTGTGACTGACAAGAAGCAAGACTACGTCGTTGCCGACCTCGGCCTGGCCGAGTGGGGACGCAAGGAAATCCGCATCGCCGAGACCGAGATGCCTGGTCTGATGGCCATCCGTGACGAATTCGCCAAGGCGCAGCCGCTCAAGGGCGCACGCATCACCGGCTCGCTGCACATG
>PMIF01000046.1:0-189 GCA_003157035.1 Rhodocyclaceae bacterium | reverse complement strand
CGCCACGCTGCTGCTGCATCTCGGTGCCAAGGCCGAGAAGGACATCGCCGTCATCGCCAAGCCGGGCTCGGAGGAAGAGACCATCCTGTTCGCCGCCATTCGGGCCAAGCTGGCGCTTGAGCCGACCTGGTATTCGACGCGCCTGGCGCAGATCAAGGGCGTCACCGAAGAGACCACCACCGGCGTGCA
>PMIF01000257.1 GCA_003157035.1 Rhodocyclaceae bacterium | reverse complement strand
ATCGAGCTTGATGACCTTGAATTCAAATTCCTTGCCTTCGAAAGGCGTGGTGTCCTTGACCGGACGCGTATCGACCAGCGAACCGGGCAGGAAGGCGCGGATGCCGTTGGTCATGACGGTCAGGCCGCCCTTGACCTTGCCGGTGATGACGCCCTTGACCAGAGCCTGGTCGGTGAGCGCCTTGTCGAGATCGTTCCAGGCGGCAATGCGCTTGGCCTTGTCGCGCGACAAGCGCGTTTCGCCGTAGCCGTCCTCGAGCATTTCGATGGCGACCTGGACAAAGTCACCGGGCGTGACTTCGAGTTCACCGCGGTCGTTCTTGAACTCTTCGGCCGCAATGAAAGATTCTGATTTCAGGCCGGCATTGACGACGACGAAATTCTGGTCGAGGCGAACGACTTCGGCGGTGATGACTTCGCCGGCGCGCATTTCCTGACGGGAAAGGCTCTCTTCGAAGAGGGCGGCGAAAGATTCGTTGGGGTCAAGGGCAACAGCAGCAATAGCAGTAGCAGACATGGAGACTTCCAATTAACCGTGCCGAGACAGCCCGGCAACGGGTTGGTTGATGATTGCCGCCGCGGCCTGGCGGCCGCCACGACGCCTAGTGCGGCAGCCGCCGGCGGACGATGTCCAGCACGGTTGCAACCGCTTCGTCGATGCCCATCGGCGTGGTATCCACCAACTCGGCATCGGCGCACTGTTTGAGCGGGGCGACGCTTCTCGCGGCGTCGCGAGCGTCCCGATCTCGCAGGTCCTGCAAAAGGGTGCGCATATTAGCAGGCATTCCCTTTTCCATCAACTGTTTATACCGGCGCTCGGCACGCGCCTGCGCCGATGCCGTCAGGAAGACCTTGACCGGCGCTTCGGCAAACACCACCGAACCCATGTCACGGCCATCCGCCACCAGTCCCGGCAGGCGTCGATAAGCACGCTGGCGCTCGAGCAGCGCCGCACGCACGGCAGGCATGGCGGCGACCTTGGAAGCACCGACGCCAACTTCCTCGGCACGAATGGCCGCGCTCACGTCGTCGCCGGCAAGAAGAATCCGCTCGCCGGCGAATTCCGCCGGCAGCGCTGCCGCAACGGCAGCGACGGCCTGCTCGTCGTTGAGCGCCACACCGGCGCGCATGGCTGCCAGGGCGGTCAAGCGATAAAGCGCACCGCTGTCGAGAAAGTGAAAACCGAGCTGGCGCGCCAGCTGCTGCGCGACCGTACCCTTGCCCGAGGCCGACGGACCATCGATGGCGATGACCGGNNATGCGCACCGGCACGCCCGCCAGTGCCGCCAGCGAGAAGCACATGGCCACGCGGTGATCATCGTAGGTATCGATGGCAGCCCCCGCCGTCAGGCGTTGCGGCGGCGTCACGCGGAGAAAATCAGTGCCCTCATCCACTGTCGCGCCGAGCTTGCGCAGCTCCGTTGCCATTGCCGCGATGCGATCGGTTTCCTTGACCCGCCACGAGGCGATATTGCGCAAGGTGCTGGGTCCGTCGGCAAACAAGGCCGCGACGGCAAGCGTCATGGCGGCATCGGGAATATGGTTGAGGTCGAGGTCGAAAGCCCTGAGCTTGCCACTGGCTGGCGCCCGTGCCTCGATCCAGTTGTCACCCATCTCGATCTGCGCGCCCATCGTCGCCAGCGCTTCGGCAAACTTGACGTCGCCCTGGATGCTGTCGCGGCCGACACCGAGCACGCGCACCGGCCCACCGGCGATGGCGCCAGCGGCAAGAAAGTACGAGGCGCCTGAGGCATCACCCTCGACATGCACGCAGCCGGGACTGGTGTAGCGTTGCCCCGCGGCGACCGTAAAGCGCCGCCAATCCTGGCGCCGGACGGCGACGCCGAAACGCGCCATCAATGCCAGCGTGATCTCGATATAGGGTTTGGAGATCAACTCCGTCGTCACTTCGATGGTCGCCTCCTGGCCGGCGAGAGGCAGCGCCAGCAACAACGCCGTCAGAAACTGCGACGAAACATCGCCGCGAACCCGGATCGGTGTCTTGAGTCGAATCTCTGCCGGCAAGACCTCGAGCGGCGGGAAACCCTCGTTACCCAGATAACGCACGTCGGCACCGATCTGCCGCAAGCCGTCCACCAGGTCGCCGATCGGTCGCTCGTGCATCCGCGCCACGCCGGAGAGCCGGTAATGGCCGCCGGACAAGGCCAGCGCGGCGGTCAGCGGCCGGAAGGCGGTGCCGGCGTTGCCCAGAAACAAGTCCGCCGACTTGACCCGGAAGACGCCACCGACGCCGGTAATACGCCAGGACTCGCCACCCATTGCCTCGACGCCGACGCCCAATAGTCGCAAGGCGTCCACCATGACGTGCGTGTCGTCGGAATCAAGCAGATCGTGAATCTCGGTGTTGCCGGTCGAGAGGGCCGACAGCAACAGCACCCGATTGGAAATGCTCTTCGAGCCGGGCAGGCGAACGGTGCCCGAAGCGCGCGTCAGAGGAGGAAGATCGAGATGGTTCATGCCGGACAAGTTGCTATGACAAATCGGTAATGAAGCGGGCATTCCGGTCTCGTGGCTACAGCCAAGCCGAAATGCCACCGCGCACTATAACGCCGGCAGCGATAGGACGGCGGTCCAGGACGACGACTTTCCCTTGGTGCCCTGATTTGTGCACTCAAGCGGACATACGCCTCCCGCCAGACTTGCTCGCGTCGGTGATAGGAGCACCTACTGTGCCGCTGCCGCCAGCAGTTCCTTTACCTGTATCGTCAACACCCGGTTGTCCTTTTCCATCTCATGCATGTGGAAGGCATCGCGCAGGCTGGCCAGCAGCACCTCCTCGTCCCAGGGCTTGGGGAGGAACTTGTAGATGGCGCCGCGGTTGACGGCGTCGATCACCGAGTTGAGGTCCGTGTAGCCGGAAAGGACGATGCGCACGACGTCCGGATGCAGATCCTTCACCCGGCGGAGGAATTCGGTGCCGGTCATCTCCGGCATGCGCTGGTCGCAGACCACTACGCCCACCGGATTGGTGGCCATCAGATCGAAGGCCTCCTTGGGGCTGGTGGTGGCGACGACGCGGATATCGGTTCGTCGCAGCAGCCGGCGCAGAGCGGCCAGCACGTTCGGTTCGTCGTCCAGCAACAGCAGCACCCGTTCGGCCTGCCGTTCCTTGACGGCCGGGGCGAGGCGGCGGTCCTCCCGCAGCAGGTCGGCAAAGGCATCGGCCGGCAGCGGCCAGCTGAAGTAGTAACCCTGGATCTCCTCGCACTGCAAGCCGCGCAGGTAGCCCAACTGGCCTTCGGTTTCGACGCCCTCGGCGATGACCGACATGCCGAGGCTGTGAGCCATGCCCACCACCGCTCGCACGATGGCGGCATCGTTGGGATCGGCGGTGATGTTGGCGACGAAGCTCTGGTCGATCTTGATGCGCGCCACCGGCAGGCGTTGCAGGTAGGAGAGCGACGAGTAGCCGGTACCGAAGTCGTCCAGGGCGTGGCTGACGCCGTGGCCCTTGAGCTGGTTCAGGGTGGCGATGACCGCCTCGGCGTTGAGGAGCACGATGCCCTCGGTGATCTCCAGTTCCAGCCAGTGAGGCTCCAGGCCGGAGGCTTCCAGGGTCCGCAGCACCAGGGCGGTGACGTCCGTATCCTGGAATTGTCGGGCGGAAAGGTTGACGGCCATGCGCAAGGGCGGCAGGCCCTCGTCCTGCCAGCCCTTCGCCCGCCGGCAGGCCTCCTGCATCACCCACTCGCCCACCGGCACGATGAGTCCGGTTTCCTCCAGCAGTGGAATGAAGTCCAGGGGCGACACCAGGCCGCAGTCCGGCCGCTGCCAGCGCAACAGGGCCTCGGCGCCGACGATGCGGCCGCTGGCCAGATCCACCTGGGGCTGGTAGTGGAGGACGAACTCCTTTCGCTCCAGGGCCCGGCGCAGCGCCGCCTCCAGGTCCAGTTTTCGGCGCGAGGCGCGGTCCATGTCCGAGACATAGAAGCGGCAGATGCTGGTGGCATCGACCGGGCCACTGGCGGCGGCCAGCAGCGCCGCCTTGAGGACCTCGGCCGGGGCGCCGTCCTTCGGGCAGAGGGCAATGCCGACGAAGGGATCGACGAAGATATCGCGGCCGTCCGCCGGGATCGTTTCCGCCAGGGCGGCGTGGATGCGCCAGGCCGCCTCTTCCATCAGATGGAGATCGTCCGGTGCTGCCACCAGGAAGGTAGCGAACTCCGACTCGGTGATGCGGCCGACGGCGGATGTCGGCAGCAGCGCATCCAGCCGGGTCGCAATGGTCCGCGCCAAAAGCACGCCCGCCGCCTGCCCGAGAACCTGTAGCACGCCATGGTAGCGGCGCAGGTTCACCACCAGTACCGCTACCACGTTGTCGCCGGCGGCTGCGCAGGCGGCGGCGAGGCGCTCCTCGAAGAGAATTCGCCCGGGCAGGCCCGTCTGGGAATCGTAGTAGGCCAGGTACTGGGCCTTGGTTTCGGCGGCGATGTGCTTCTCTTCGCGGTGCAGGACATCGAGAGCGAAGGAAATGTCGTCGGCCACTTCTTCGAGCAGGTGGATTTCCGCCGCCTTGAAATAGTCCGCCTCGCCGGAGGCCACCATGAAGACGCCAATGACGCAGCCTTCCATACGCAACGGGAAGGCCGCCGCGCCCCATAGCCCAGATTCCTCCATGAGGCTGCGCCAGGCGGCGCGGCAGCCGTGGCCCAGGTCGCTGACGATGAATGCACGGTCTTCCAGGATGGCGGTGGCCGAGGGGCAAAGGTCGCTGGGCGTATCGACGTCCTCGACCAGAAAACGGGCCAGGTCAACGGCGGCGCCGGCGCGGGCCACCACCTCGATCCGCCGGCTCGCCGGCTCCACCAGGCCTGTCCAGGCCAGGTCGAAGGCGCCGTCCTCGACGGCAATGCGGCAGGCGGCCTCGTAGAGCACGTGGGGATCCTCGGCCCGCACGATGGCGCGGTTGATGCGGCTCAACATGGTGTAGAGCCGGTTTAGCCGCTCCAACTTGCGGCGAATGGCGGGCAGCTCGTCATCTGCGTTGGAGTGGGTCATGGCTTCCCCCCGTCGACCAGCCTTTCCAGGCAGGCCTTGAGTTCCCAGCGATCTATCGGCTTGGTGAGCACGTCGGCGACGCCGGCGGCGGCCAGCCGAGACCGGGAGGCTTCGTCGTCCAGGGCAGTCACCATGACGATGGCGATGCTGCGGGTCGCCGGCCCCGCCTTGAGGCGCCGCACCACCTCGAAGCCGTCCATGCCCGGCATCATCAGGTCGAGCAGGAGGACGTCCGGCACCTCATCGGCGATGGCCGCCAGCGTCGCGGCGCCGGACTCGACGCAGCGCACCTCGTAACCCTCGGCGCGCAGCAGGGTGTTCATCAGTTTGCGGTTACGCGGATCGTCGTCCGCTATCAGCGCCTTTCCGCGCCAAGCCGTTGTCATGACGCTGGTCCCTCCACGGTCAGCAGTTGCGCTACCTGGGCGAGGAAGTCCTTGTACTCGATGGGCTTGGCGATGTAGCCGTCGCAGCCAACGGCCAGTATCCGTTCCTCGTCGCCCTTCATGGCAAAGGCGGTCAGGGCCACCACCTTGATGTTCCGCGTCGCTGCGTCCGCCTTCAGCAGGCGCGTCGCCTCCAGGCCGTCCATGCCGGGCAACTGGATGTCCATGAGGATCATGTCCGGCATGTGCTCGCGGGCGACGGCGATCCCGGCGGCGGCGTTTCCCGCCTGGAGCACCTGGTAGCCGGCGTAGTCGAGCAGCAAGATGGTCAGCTTCATGTTGGCGGGGTTGTCCTCGATCACCAGGATCTTCGCGGTCATGGGAATCTCCCCTTCCGCCGGAGCGCCCGCCGTACCTCGGCAATGAAGCGGCCGTGATCAAAACTGGCCTTCTCCAGGATGGTCGCGACGCTGCCGTTGAGTTGGGCGCGGTCCGCGGCAGTCAGTTCCTTGGACGTCACCACGACGATGGGAATCGCCGCTGTCTCGGGCCGCGCCTTCAGGGCTTCCACCACGTCGAAGCCGCTCACCTCGGGCATCATCAGGTCCAGTACCAGCAGGTCGGGCAGTTCCCGCAGCGCCAAGCCGATGCCATCCTTGCCGCCGAAGGCGCGCAGCACCGTGTAGCCCGGTTCGCCCAGGTAGGCGGCGAGGATTTCCACCGCCTTCGGATCGTCGTCCACGATCAGCACCTTGCAGCCCTGGCGTCCCGGCGGGGACAAGCCCAGCCGATGCAGGGCGGCGATCAGATCCTCCCGACTGACCGGTTTTTGCAGCACCTGAGCGGCGCCCAGGGAAACCCCCTTGTGGGCGTCGGCGGCGATGGTGGCGATGACCACCGGCACGTCGGCCCAGGCCGAATCGGCCGCCTTGATGCGGGCGAGAAAGTCCCAGCCGTCCATGCCCGGCAGGAAGATGTCGAGGATGATGACGGCGGGATGACGGCTGGCCATCAGGGCCAGGGCCTCCTCGGCGCTGG
Organism: Rhodocyclaceae bacterium; assembly: GCA_003157035.1. GTDB lineage: Bacteria > Pseudomonadota > Gammaproteobacteria > Burkholderiales > Rhodocyclaceae > Fen-999. The sequence goes on along the minus strand of PMIF01000257.1, from coordinate 17,621 downwards.
CCGCGCACAGGACATCCAGGGCCTCCGGCGCCAGTTGCAGGCGCAGTACCTCGGCGGCCGAGTTGTCGTTCTCCACCACCAGCGCCAGCCGCTCCTCGGCGCCCCGGTTGGCGGCGGCGACCGCCGGCCCAGGCAGGGCGGGGCTTTGCCGCCGCCAGGGCAGCCAGACCATGAAACGGCTACCCTGGCCCGGTTCGCTGCTCACCGCCACCGTGCCGCCGTGCAACTGAGCCATTTTCATCACCATGACCAATCCCAGCCCGGTGCCTTCGTAGCGGCGGGCGAGGGAAGAATCCAGTTGGCTGAAGGGTCGGAACAAGCGCGGCGCGTCCTCCGGCTTGATGCCGATGCCCGTGTCCTCGACAGAAATTTCCAGGAACTCGGCGAAGTCGCCGGCCGGCAGCGGCAGCCGCAGGCCATTTGGCTGGCCGCTGCTCCAGTTCTCCACCTCGCCGCGAGTCGCCCGGCGCCCCCGCAGGGTCACCCGGCCGCCGTCGGGAGTGAACTTGAGGGCGTTGGAGAGCAGGTTGTAGACGATCTGCTTGGTCTTGCGCGGATCGACGCCGATGGGCTCCAGTTGTTCCTGCACTTCGTCCTTGAGCGCAATGCGATGGGCCGCCGCCTTCTCCTTGACCACCGACAGGCTGTTCTCCAGCAGGCCGGCGACCGCCGTTTGCTCCAGCTCCAGTTCCATCCGGCCGGCCTCGACCTTGGAGAGATCGAGAATGTCGTTGATGAGGGAGAGCAGGTGGCGACCGCTGTCGTAGATGTCGGTGACATACTCGCGCTGGCCCGGCGTCAATTCGCCGACAAGGCCGTCCTTGAGCACATCGGAGAAGCCGATGATGGCGTTGAGCGGCGTGCGCAGTTCGTGCGACATGTTGGCCAGGAACTCGGACTTGATGCGGTTGGCCGCTTCCGCCTCCCGCCGTCGCGTCTGGTCGCGCAGGTGGCCAATGCCGAAGGCCATGTCCGCCGCCGCCTCGCCGAGCAACTCGATTTCGGCTTCGTCGAAAGCGTCGGCTTCCGCAGAATAGATGGTCAGGACGCCGAAGACTTCGCCGTTGGTCAGCGGAAAGGCCAGGGCCGCCACACTGCCCGACTCCGCCATGCAGGAAAGCGGCTGCACGCCGGGCCCGGTCCTGAACAGCCCCGGTCCACTTCGGCGAATGGCGGTCCCTGGCGCGGCAGCGCCCGACACGCCCTCGTCCCAACTGAGGCAATGGGGGTCTAGGCGGCTGACCTCGACGCCACAATGGGCCGCCGGGCGAATGGCCTTACTGCCGTCCGTCGCTGCGTAGCCGACCCAGGCCATGGCATACCCTGCCCGCTCAACGATCACCCGGCACATGTCGTCGAGGAGCCTCTGCTCATCCTTGGCCCGCAGCATGGCGCGGTTGCCGGCCGAGAGCACCGTCATCGCCCGGTTGGCGCGGCGCAGGGCCCGGTCGGCTTCGGCGAGGTGGCCTTCCCGCGCCTCGATGCCGGCGGCCATCTCGTCGAAGCTTTTTGCCAGTTGGCCCAGTTCCTCTTCCGTATGCGGCAGGCCGGTGCGCGCCGCCAAGTCGCCTTCGCCGAAACGACGCGCCGCCAGGGCCAGGGCGCGTACCCGGCAGAGGACGATCCAGTCGCCGCCGAACCAGGCGATGGCAAAGATGGCGACGGTGACGAGGAGCATCGCCACCATGCTGCGGTGGAAGCGCTGATCGATGGGCCCGTAGACCTGGTCCCTGGGCACGCCGACCCGCACATAGACGCATTTGCCGTCAATGAGAGCCAGGGGCTCGATGGCGTTGATGCGTACCACCCCGTCCTGACCAGGGAATTCGGCAAAGCCTTTGCAGCCGGAGGCGAGAATGGTCTGTAGCTCGTTTGTCTCCGGCGCCTGCTTGCCCATCCACTGCCTTTCCGGGTCCGGATGGCGGGTAAGAACGGTGCCGTTGCCATCCACGACGACGATCGTGGCACCGGGCGGGAGCGGCATTTTCTTCGCCAGCTCTTGCAGCCAACCCAGGTCGATGGTGGCATAGAGCACATTCAGCAGTCGCCCGTCGTCGGCGTAAACCGGGTAGCCCAGGCCCACACTCGGCACTTTCGTCAGCTTGCCAACCAGGTAGTCGCCAACGGCGAAATTCCGATTGGCCACGGCGCGGCGGAACCAGGCCCGATCGGCAAAATTGATCGGCCCGGCGAAAGAAATGGCGCTGCACTTCAGCTTACCCTGAGCGTCCACCATGCCGATGTTGGCGTAGATGGAGTTCTGGCTGCGGATGCGGGGCAGGTATTCGCGACAGCGGGACAGTAGCTCGGGAACGGTGACGTAGGGAATGTTGGCGAGGATCGCCAGCAGATCGCGCGCCCCTTCGATATGCCGCTGCTCTTCCTCGGCGACCAGGGTGGCCAGTTCCTGAGTCTTGCGCTTGGCCTCGGCCTGCGCAATTGCATTGTCCTCCCAGGTGGAGAAGATGATCAGAGCGAAGGCGGGCACGACGGCCAGTAGGACCAGGAGCAGGAGGCGGGCGCGCAAGGAAATGGCTTTCACGGTTGCGTCAGCCTGTGCCTGAAACGAACAGCGACGGCACAAGTGCAGGAAAGGCTGGGGCAGGCCTTCATTGTCAGGGCTCCGTTGGCCGGTCGCTGGCGCCGCTCAAGTGGCGGATCGGTCCGACGACGACCGGCATCGACTTCTTCATTCTTCGAGGTGGGGGTGCGGCGATCCGGAGATCGGGCACGGGGACATTGTGCTGGTGTCCGTGAGCGGTGCCCGGGCTTGTCGATGCGAACATCATCCGCGTTCGCCCTGGCAATGTAAATCCAACGAAAGCGATAGGCAGCGGAGAGTGAGACTAGAGCCTAATCGATTTGTGCCCTGCATAAGACTGCTTGTGGCCTATATGCACAGGTCTCAGTTATGGGCAGTTCTGGGTGCGCGAGCACCGGGCTGCCCTCAGAACGCGGTGGTCTGCGTGACCCGACAGAACGCCCAAAGCGGCGTATTTCTGCCGGCCCACGTTCGCTGCCGCACAGTGCAAGCGCCGCCTCTGGAATACGCTGACATTCTCGGTGGCGTCGGCTTATTGACGCCGCTACCGCCAAAAGAATTGGAGATCGTCATGACCCTCCTTGCGACACTGCGTGGACTGTCCGTAATCGGTGCCGTCGCCTCCGTCGTCTGCTTCGCCGGGGCTTCCCGCGCGGATGGCCGCAGCATCGATGCTGCGCCACTTGCCTCAGGCCCCTTCCCGGTGGCTTGCAGCGACGTCGCCTACGACACCAAGCTCATCAGCCAAGATGGCGCCAGCCCAGCGGATTTTTGGGAGGGCAATCCCCAGAACGGTCAGTTGCGGTATTTCACCGACGTCCTGCTCGAGCCGCAGGACACAATCCAAATCGATCCCATCGCGCCCGATGACGGCAACCTTTACCCCCGGACCAGAAACAAGCCGGTGCCGTTCGTCGTGCTGGTCTGTTATCCCACGAGTGTCGACAATCTCCGCGCCGACTATCCGCTGCCCAATTCGACAGCCGTGCCGAAAATGCAGCGCTTGGGACAGGGGCCCATATTCCCTCCGCCACTGCCCGTGCCTTTATCCCCATTCCAGGACAATCCCAACCTTCTGCCCCTGCTGGTGATGTCCCATGGTCTCGCCGGCAGTCCCCTCGACCCCCACATGCTGGACGCAATCACCCGCTTGGCCAGCTTTGGTTATGTCGTCGCCGCGCCGTTTCACGGCGACGCGCGCTTTTCCGTCATCCATATCGGCAATATCGCCGACCTGATATCGGTAGCCAGCAACTTCGATCACTTTGTCGAAATGCAGGCGCTGCGGCCGGTGGCGTTGCGGGCCACCATCGATGTACTCCTGGCCGATGCGAATTTCGCTCCGCACATCAATCCCAACAAGATCGGCGGATTCGGGGCGAGCATGGGCGGAGCCTCGATGACTGAGTTGCTGGGAGCATGGCTCACGGACGGCTTTATTAGCCAGAATGCGCATCCGACTGTCCAAGATGCCCGTGTCAAAGCCGTTGTCGGCTATGTACCGTACGCCGGAGAGCATTTTCTGCCGGCCTTCGGTGAGAACAACGCCACCGCCGCCAACGTCAGGACGCCTTATCTGGCGATCGTCGGCACGGCGGATACCATCGCGCCGATGGATCGCATGGAACAGGCGATGAACCTGTTCCAGAGTTCGCGTTACATGGTCGCCCTGACCGGGGTTCCGCATGGCTACGAGAGCAGCTATGCGGGCGATGTCTTCGGCTGGACCATTCCGTTTCTCGATGCCTATGTCAAGGGCGACGCGGCGGCGCGCGACACATTTCTGCGGCAGAAGGACGTTCTGGGCGGTCTGACCGACCAGTTGATCATCGACGTCACCGTGCCCCCGCAGACGGGGCTCTGGGTGGTCAACTCGGAGGACAACGGCCAGAGCGGCAGAGGCTTCCAGTTCGAGGCGCGTAATGGCACGATGGTCATGACCTACTTCGGTTATCTCCAGAACGGCCAGGCATATTGGTCGCTCGCCAGCGGGCCGCTTAGCAACGGCACGTTTTCCGGCAGCATGAGCCGCTATTCGGGCGGCAGCGCGCTCGGCGGAGCCTATGCTCCGGCCACGATCGCGGGCAGCGACGGCCAGGTCGTCGTCGATTTCACCAACGACGTCGCCGGAACCATCGTGCTACCCGGAGAACCCGCCAAGGCCATCAGCAAGTTTGTCTTCAGCGGCAGCGCCACCCCCGTCATCGTCCCCGCCAACGGCCTGTGGGTCATCGACGCCGAGAACAACGGTCAGGCCGGGCGCGGCTTCCAGATCGAGCAGAACACTGGTGTCCTGGTCTTCACCTACTACGGCTACGATACGGCGGGACAGGAAACCTGGTACCTTGCCGCCGGCTCGATCAGCGGCAACAGTTTCACCGGCATCTTAACGGCATATGTCGGCGGTACCGTCCTGGGTAGCGACTACGCGCCGGCGACGCAGGCCGGAAGTGCCGGCCAGGTCGCGATCACCTTCACCACACCGACTACGGGAACCATCACGCTGCCCGGCGAGTCGCCAAAGGCGATCAGCAAGTTCGTTTGGTGACGGCTAACGAACGAGCATCGATGACCGGCGAAAACCATACTCCCGCTTACACGGGCAGCTACTCGCCCGACGGTGTCAGCGATTCCAGCCAGGCATCGCGGCGCGCCCGCGCTGTGGCAAACATCATCTCCAGGCCAGCGGCATCGCCTGAGGCCAGGAGGACGCGCGTTCGCAAGAGTTCGGTCATGTAGGCGTCAACCTCGCCGATCAAGGCATGCCGGTTGGCGATGCAGATGTCGCGCCACATTTCCGGATGACTGCTGGCGATGCGCGTGAAGTCGCGAAAGCCGCCGGCGGCGAAACCGAACAACTGATCGGCGTTTTCCCGCACCGCGAGATCGTGCACCAAGGCAAAGGCCAACAGATGGGGTAGATGGCTGACGGCGGCGAACACTCGATCGTGCTCTTCCGGTGCCAGTTGTGAGACATTGGCCTGGCAGGCCTGCCAGGCGGAGCGCACACGCTCGATGGCTGCCGACGTGTTCTCCGTCAGCGGCGTCAGCACCACCCGCTTGTCCCGGTAGAGATCGGCCTTGGCCGCGGCAACGCCGCTCTTCTCGGCGCCGGCGATTGGATGGCCGGGCACGAACTGGCCAATGCGCTCGCCGAAGGCGGCACGGGCCGCGGCGGCGACATCGGACTTGGTGCTGCCGCCGTCGGTGACCACCGTATCATCGCCCATGTAGGGCTCGAGCGCATACATGACCGGCGCCATTTGACCCACCGGCATGGCCAGCAACACCAGATCGGCGCTCGCCGCTTCCGCCCAATCATCGCCGATGCGATCGATGACGCCGAGGCGAAGCGCCTCTTCGAGCGGTGCCCGGCTACGGCCGAAGCCGACAACTTCCTTGACCGCGCCAGCCGCCTTCAGCGCCAGCGCGAAGGAGCCACCGATCAGGCCGACGCCGCAAACGATGACTTTGTTCAGCATTACAGCACTTCTGCCAACGCCTGGAGGAAACGCGCGTTCTCGCTTTCAAGGCCGATGGTCACGCGCAAGTGATTGGGCATGCCATAACCGGCAATCGGTCGCACGATGACACCCTGGCGCAGCAGCTTGTCGTTGATGGCAGCGCCGTTGGCCACCGCGAAGGTGACGAAGTTGCCGTGCGACGGAATGTGTTCGAGCCCCAGGCGCTTGAAGCCGGCGACCAGTTGCTCCATGCCCTGGCGGTTGAGGGCGTAACTCTCGGCGATGAAAACGTGGTCGTCCTGCGCCGCCAGCGCTGCCACCAGCGCCAGGTTATTGACGTTGAACGGTTGGCGTACGCGGTTCATCAAGTCGGCAACCGCCGGTGCGGCGGCGGCAAAACCGACGCGCAGGCCAGCCAGCCCGTGGATCTTGGAAAACGTGCGGGTGACGACGAGGTTCGGGAACTCGGCGATCCAGCCGACGGTATCTTCCCGTTGCGCCGGCAGCAGGTATTCGTTGTAGGCCTCGTCAATCACCACAGCGACGCCGGCCGGCACACTGCGCATGAACGCCTTGAGTTCGTCGTAAGGCAGGAAAGTGCCGGTCGGATTGTTCGGATTGGCGATCCAGATAAGCCGGGTGTCTGGCCGAATGGCGCGCTGCATGGCGGCAAGGTCGTGGCCGAAATGCTTTGCCGGCACGACGATGCACTCAGCACCGCAACTCATGGTCGCCAGCGGGTAGACGGCAAAAGCATGCTGGGCGAACAGCGACGAGCGCCCCGGCGCCAGAAACACGCGCGCCGCCATATCGAGCACGTCGTTGGAACCGTTGCCAAGCACGATCTGCTCGCGGCCGACGGCGAAGCGCTCGGCCAGGGCTGCAATCAGATCGAACTGGTCCGGATAGCGCTCGACGCCGGCGAGTGCCGCCTCGACGGCGGCACGGGCCTTGGGGCTCATGCCGCGCGGGTTCTCGTTGGAGGCAAGCTTGACGATGCTGGACTCGGCCAAGCCCATCTCACGCGCCAGCGCGGTAATCGGTTTGCCCGGTTGATAAGGCGATATGGCGCGGATATAGGCCGGCGCCTGGTCAGCTATGGTCATCGTCACCTCAAACCACTTTCGGATAAGAGCCCAGTTCCTTGAGGAAACCAACGCAGCCGCGCAAGTCCTCAAGGGCGCGGGCAACCGTCGCATCCTGGCGATGGCCGTCCACGTCAATGAAGAAGACGTACTCCCAACGCGAGCCGCCAAAGCCGCGCGCCGGCCGCGATTCGAATTTGCTCATCGAGACGCCGTGGTTCTTCAATGGCGTCAATAGGTCGTGTACCGCGCCGGGCTTGTTCTGCGCCGAACAGACGAAGGAGGTCTTGTCGATTCCCGAAGGGCCGGCGTCGTGGCTGGCCAGGACGAGAAAACGGGTCGTGTTGTTTGGGTCGTCCTCGATGCTGGCCGCAAGCACGTTGAGTTCATACAGGCGGGCCGCCGCTTCACCGGCGATCGCCGCGGCAGCCACATCCTGCGCCGCCAACCGCGCCGCTTCGGCATTGCTGGCCACGGGCACCCGCGGCACATTGGGCAGGTTCTTGTTCAGCCACTCGTGACACTGAGCCAGCGACTGGGCATGGGAGTAAAGCTTGGTCAGCGCGGCGGGCGATTCCGCCTTCGACAGCAGGTTCTGGTGGATGCGCAAGCCGACCTCGCCGCAGATCATCAGCGGTGAACTCAACAAGAGATCGAGCGTGCGACCGATCGCGCCTTCGGTCGAGTTCTCTACTGGCACGACGCCATAATCGGCATTGCCCGACTCGACAGCGCGGAAAACGTCGTCAATGGCGAGACAGGGCGTGAATGACGGCGCCGAACCGAAGTGCTTCTTGGCCGCGCTCTCGGTGAACGTGCCGGCGGGGCCGAAATAGGCGATCTTGAGCGGCTGCTCCAACGCCAGGCAGGCCGACATGATCTCGCGGTAAATCTGCCGTACCGCCCCTTCCGGCAAGGGACCGGGATTGGCTTCGGCGATCCGCCGCAGCACCTGGGCCTCGCGCTCGGGGCGATAGACATTGCCGTGCTTGATCTCGCCGATGCGATGGGCGACCTGCGCCCGCTCCGAGAGCAGGCGCAGCACTTCGCCGTCGACCGCGTCGATGCGATCGCGCAGCTTTCCCAGTTCCTCCTGGTCACCGGCCATCAGGCGTCCAGAGGAAGATACCGCACCGCCAGGACACCCTCGATCTTGGCGATGGCGTCGATCACTTTCTTCGGCACCTTGCTGTCGACATCCACCAGCGTGTAGGCAACGTCACCCTTCGACTTGTTCATCATGTTGCTGATGTTGAGCTTCGCCTCGGCCATGGCGGTCGAGATCTGGCCGACCATGTTGGGTACATTGGCGTTNNACCATCAGCGCGCAGTTCTCTTCCGCCTCACGGGTGGATGCGCCCAAGTGCGGCAGAGCAATGACCTGCGGATGCGCGTTGACGTGGGCACTGGGAAAGTCGCAGACGTAAGTAGCGACCCTCTTCGCCTCAAGCGCCGCCAGCATCGCCGCCTCGTCGACCACGCCTTCACGCGAGAAGTTGAGGATGACGGTGCCGTGCTTGAGCTGCTCGAGCGCCGTGGCGCCGATCATCTTGCGCGTGGCGTCGACCAGCGGCACGTGCAGCGTGATGAAGTTGGCGTTCTTCANNTCGGGATCGTAACCGATCACATGCATGCCCAGCTTGATGGCGGCATCGGCGACCAGGCAGCCGATCTTGCCCAGGCCGACAACGCCCAGGGTGTGGCCGGCCAGCTCGAAGCCGGCATAGGTCTTCTTGCCGCCCTCGACCTTCTTTTCCATCTCCGGATCTTGCGGATCGAGAGCGGTGACAAACTTGATGGCGCCGCCGATGTTGCGCGCCGCCATCAGCATGCCGGCCAGCACCAGTTCCTTGACCGCGTTGGCGTTGGCGCCGGGCGCGTTGAACACCGGTACGCCGCGCTTGCTCATCTCCTTGACCGGAATGTTGTTGGTGCCGGAACCGGCGCGGCCGATGGCCAGCACAGACTTGGCGATGTCCATGCCATGCATGTCGGCCGAGCGCAACAGCACCGCGTCCGGCTTGGCGACTTCCTTGGCGGTGACGAAACGCTCGGCCGGCAGGCGCTTCAAACCGTGCGCCGAAACGTTGTTGAGAATCAGAACCTGAAACTGCTGTGTGTGGTCAGTCATGATCTCATCCCTTGGCGGCAGCGAATTCCTTCATGTACTCGACCAACGTCTGCACGCCTTCGATCGGCATGGCGTTGTAGATCGAGGCGCGCATGCCACCAACCGAACGGTGACCCTTCAACTGCACCATACCCTTGGCCTTGGCGCCCTTGAGAAACTCTTCGTCGAGGGCGGCATCCTTGAGCGTGAACGGCACGTTCATGCGCGAGCGGTCACCCTTGGCCACTGGGTTGCGGTAGAAGTCGGTCGTCTCCAGATAGTCGTAGAGGAGATTGGCCTTGGCAATGTTGCGCTCCTCGGCCGCAGCCAGACCACCGGTGCGTTTGAGCAACTGGAACACCAGGCCGGCAATGTAGATGGCGTAGGTCGGCGGCGTGTTGTACATCGACTCGGCGTCGGCGTGGGTCTTGTAGTCGAGCATCGCCGGCGGCGTCGGCACCGCTTTGCCAACCAGGTCGTCGCGGACGATGACGATGGTGAGGCCGGCCGGGCCGATATTCTTCTGCGCGCCAGCGTAGATCAGGCCGTACTTGGCGACATCGACCGGACGCGACAGCATGTTGGACGACATGTCGCAGACCAGCGGCACGTCACCAGTTTCCGGGACCCAGTTGAATTCGACGCCACCGATGGTCTCGTTGGCGGTGTAATGGACGTAGGCGGCATCCTTGGTCAGTTTCCAGTCGCCCTGTGCCGGGGCATAGGTGAAGCCCTTGTCCTCGGCCGAGGCGACGGTGTTCACGTTGCAGAAGGTCTTGGCGGCCTTGATGGCCTTCTTCGCCCATTCGCCGGTATGCACATAATCGGCGGCCGCCTTGCCACGCAGCAGGTTGATCGGGATCATCTCGAACTGGAGCGAGGCGCCGCCTTGCAGGAACAGCACCTTGTAGTTGGCCGGAATGGCCAGCAGTTCGCGCAAATCGGCTTCAGCTGCCTGGGCAATGGAGATGAACTCCTTGCCGCGGTGGCTCATTTCCATCACCGACTGGCCGCAACCGTGCCAATCAAGCATTTCGTCGGCAGCAAGCTTCAGGACTTCTTCGGGCAGCGCAGCAGGACCGGCGCTGAAATTGAACACACGTGCCATGGCTGTTACTCCTCTTCTGTTTCAATGACCTTTTCGATGCTGGCAAGCTTCGTGCCTTCATCGAGATTAATCAGCGTCACGCCCTGGGCGGAACGGCTTGTCTCGCGGACATGCTGGACCGGCGTACGGATCATCACGCCACCAGTGGAAATCAGCATCACTTCATCGTCCGGCTCCACCAGCACGGCACCGACCACCTTGCCGTTGCGCTCCGAGGTCGAGATGGCGATCATGCCCTTGGTACCGCGTCCATGCTTGGTGTACTCGGTGATTGGCGTGCGCTTGCCAAAACCATTCTCGGTCGCCGTCAGCACATTCAAGGTCTCACCCTGCGCCACCAGCATCGAAATCACGCTCTGGCCGTCCTCGAGCATCATGCCGCGCACACCGCGGGCATTACGGCCCATCGGTCGGACGTCGCCTTCCTCGAAACGCACGGCCTTGCCGGCATCCGAGAACAGCATGACGTCGCAGGAACCGTCGGTAATGGCGACGCCGATCAGGTAGTCGCCGTCGTCCAGGCCAACCGCGATGATGCCGGCCTTACGCGGATTGGAGAAGTCGGTCAACGGCGTCTTCTTCACCGTGCCCATGGCTGTGGCCATGAAGACGAAATGCTGCTCGTCGAACTCCTTGACCGGCAGCACGGCAGTGATCTTCTCGCCCTCTTCGAGCGGGAAGAGGTTGACGATCGGCTTGCCGCGCGAGGTGCGCGTACCTTCCGGCACCTCGTAGACCTTCAGCCAATAGACGCGGCCACGGTTCGAGAAGCAGAGAATGAAGTCATGCGTATTGGCAATGAACAAGTGATCGACGAAGTCGTCTTCCTTGATGTCGGCCGCCTTCTTGCCGCGGCCGCCACGCTTCTGCGTGTGGTAGTCGTCCATCGGCTGGCGCTTGACGTAGCCGCCGTGCGACATGGTGACCACCATGTCTTCGCGCGCGATCAGGTCTTCGAGATTGATGTCCGCGGTCTGGAGAATGATTTCCGAACGCCGCTTGTCGTTGTACTGCACCCTGATCGCCGCCAGTTCGGCACCGATGATCTGGGTAATACGTTCGGGACGCGCCAGAATGTCCAGCAGATCGGTGATCTGCTCCATCACTTCCTTGTACTCGGCGACGATCTTGTCCTGCTCGAGACCGGTCAGGCGCTGCAACTGCATTTCCAGAATGCGTTGGGCCTGGGCCTCGGAGAGGAAGTAACCGCGCCGCGACCAACCGAACTCCGGCGCCAGTCCTTCGGGCCGCGAAGCCTCGGCAGAGGCGCGGGCAAGCAGGTCCTGAACCAGTCCCGACTGCCAGGAACGGCCCATCAACTCGCGTTTGGCATCGGCCGGCGTCGGCGCCGCCTTGATCAGGGCAATGATCTCGTCGACGTTGGAAAGTGCGACGGCCAGGCCTTCGAGAATATGTCCGCGTTCGCGCGCCTTGCGCAACTCGAATACCGTACGCCGCGTCACCACCTCGCGCCGGTGTGACAGGAAGGCATCGAGAATCTGCTTGAGATTCAGCAGTTGCGGCCGCCCATCGACCAGGGCGACCATGTTCATGCCGAAGGTGTCCTGCAGCTGGGTTTGCTTGTAAAGATTGTTCAGCACCACCTCGGGCACTTCGCCGCGCTTCAGTTCTATGACCACGCGCATGCCGGACTTGTCGGATTCGTCCTGGATGTGGGCGATGCCCTCGATGCGCTTCTCGTTCACCAGTTCGGCGATCTTCTCGAGCAGCGTCCGCTTATTGACCTGGTAGGGCAACTCGTCGACGATGATGGCCTGCTTGTTGCCCCGCTCCAGGTCTTCGATGTGGGTACGGGCGCGCATGATGACGCGACCGCGGCCGGTGAGATAGCCTTCGCGCACGCCGGCAACGCCATAGATCAGAGCGGCGGTGGGAAAATCCGGTGCCGGCACGATCTTGATCAATTCGTCGATGTCAATGACCGGATTGTCGAGCAGCGCCAGGCAGGCATCGATGACCTCGCCGAGGTTGTGCGGCGGAATGTTGGTGGCCATGCCGACGGCGATGCCGGCGCTGCCGTTGATCAGCAGGTTCGGGATCTTCGACGGCAAGACAGTCGGTTCCAGCTCCTTGCCGTCATAGTTGGGCACGAAATCGACAGTTTCCTTGTCGATGTCGGCCGTCAGTTCAGAGGCAATACGATCGAGACGACACTCCGTGTAGCGCATCGCCGCGGCATTGTCGCCGTCGATGGAACCGAAGTTGCCCTGGCCGTCGATCAGCGTGTAGCGCAGCGAGAAATCCTGCGCCATGCGCACCAGGGTGTCATAAATCGCCGAATCGCCGTGCGGGTGGTACTTGCCCATCACATCGCCGACCACGCGCGCGCACTTTACGTACGGCCGGTTCCAGGCGATGTTCGATTCGTGCATGGCAAAGAGCACGCGCCGGTGCACCGGCTTCAGGCCGTCGCGCACGTCCGGCAGCGCCCGGCCGACGATCACGCTCATGGCGTAATCGAGGTAGGAGTGGCGCATCTCCTCTTCGAGACTGATCGGCAGGGTTTCTTTGGCGAATGGGGTGGTCTGCATCGGGAGGCGCCGGCAACGAACCTACAAAAAAGAAGGATTTTATCATGCGGCTCCTGCCAGACTACGAGCCGTTCACGACGGATTGCTGCATTGTTCGGCAACGCGGAATCTGCTCTAATCGCAGCCCATGTCCGCCGCCATCGACCTTTTGCTCGAACCCGACTGGATCATCCCGGTCGAACCGGCGGCCATCGTCCTCGAAGGACACGCTCTGGCGGTCGATCAGGGCCGGATCGTCGCCCTGCTGCCGGCCTCGGAGGCGGCGTCTCGCTTCCAGCCGCGGCAACATTTCCGCCTGCCCGGCCAAGTCCTGCTGCCCGGGCTGGTCAATGCCCATACGCACGCCGCCATGACCTTGCTGCGCGGTTGTGCCGACGACCTGCCCTTGATGCGCTGGCTGAATGAACACATCTGGCCTGCCGAGAATCGCGTCCTGTCGCCGCAATTCGTCCATGACGGCACGCTGCTGGCAGCCTGGGAGATGTTGCGCGGCGGCATCACCTGTTTCAACGACATGTACTTCTTCCCGGATGCTGCAGCCCGCGCCGTCCACGAGGCTGGCATTCGCGCCGTACTCGGCATGGCCGTGCTCGAGTTTGCCTCGGCCTATGCCGTCGATGCCGACGATTATCTCGCCAAGGGCTTGAAGACCCGCGATGCCTGGCGCGATCAGCCTGAGTTGAGCTTCGCGTTGGCGCCGCATGCGCCCTATACAGTCGCCGACAAGACCTTCGAGCGGATCGCCACGTTGGCCGCGCAACTCGATGTGCCGGTCCATATCCACCTGCATGAGACGCTGGAGGAAATCGACGACAGCATGCGCCGCTTCGGTGTCCGCCCGATTCGACGGCTCGAGCGCCTCGGCCTGCTCAATCCCGGCCTGATCGCGGTGCACGCCGTGCACATGCAGCCCGACGAGGTCGAATTGCTGGCCCAGACGGGTTGTGCCGTCGCCCACTGCCCGACCTCGAACATGAAGCTGGCCAGCGGCATCGCCCCGGTTGCCGCCATGGTCGCCGCCGGACTACGCGTCGGTCTCGGCAGCGACGGCGCCGCCAGCAACAACCGGCTCGACCTGCTGCAGGAGATGCGTCACGCCGGTTTGCTGGCCAAGGTGGCCAGCGGCGACGCCACCGTCCTGCCCGCGCATCGCTTGCTGCGCATGGCAACGCTCGACGGTGCGGCCGCGCTTGGTCTCGACGCTTCGATCGGCTCGCTGGTCGCCGGCAAGTGGGCCGACCTCTGCGCCATTCGTCTCGATGACTGGATCAGCCGGCCGTGTCACGATCCAGCATCCCACGTCGTCTACGTCGCCGACCGTGGGCAGGTTTCCCACGTCTGGGTCGGTGGAATTTTACGTATTTATGACGGTCTGCCGGTTGGCACCGAGCCCACACGTTTGATCGAGCTGGCGGAATCGTGGCATAATCCTCGCGGGACAAGTCATTCGGCCAGTACGCTGGCATCCTGAATTCTCTTGAAGCCAAATGCTCCTTTCACCTACCTGTCCTTTTCCACGGGGGAAAAGATGAAAAAAACTGTAACGACCTCTGTACTACTCGCTGCCCTGCTGACCATCGGCACGGCTGCTATCGCCCAAACTCCGGGCATCGACACCACGGGTACTGTCGGCTACGTCATCGACCAGCGCGGGTATGTTGCCAAGAGCGGCACCGGCCTCTGCTGGCGCACCGGCTACTGGACACCGGCCATGGCGATCGCCGAATGCGATCCCGATCTGGTCAAGAAGGCTGAGCCAGTTGCCGCCGCCCAGCCGGCCGCTGCGACAGCCGCTCCGGCAGCGACGCCGAAGCCCGCCGCACAGAAGATCACCCTGGCTGCCGATGCGCTGTTCGACTTCAACAAGGCGACGCTGCGTCCTGAAGGCAAGGCCAAGCTTGACGAGTTGACCGCCAAGATCAAGGACATCAAGCTCGAAGTCATTATTGCCGTCGGCCATGCTGATCGCATCGGCACCGATGCCTACAACCAGACGCTGTCCGAGAAGCGCGCCGCAGCGGTCAAGGAATACCTGGTTGCCAAGGGTACCGAAGCCAATCGCGTCTACACCGAAGGCAAGGGCAAGAAGCAGCCGGTGACCAAGCCTGACCAATGCAAAGGCCCGAAGAGCAAGAAGGTGATCGACTGCTTGCAGCCGGATCGTCGCGTCGATATCGAAGTCATCGGCACGAAGTAAGCACTGCTGGCTGTGCCAGGAAAAGCCCTGCCCTGCAGGGCTTTTTTGTTCGGGAGACTTCATGGCGATCAACGCAGACCCCCAGGAACTGGACAAATTCGGCGATCTCGCCCACCGCTGGTGGGATCCGAACTCGGAATTCAAGCCGCTGCACGACATCAATCCGTTGCGCCTGGGCTGGATCGATCGCTGTTGCACATTAGCCGGCCAGGAGGTTCTCGACGTCGGCTGCGGCGGCGGTCTGCTGGCTGAGGGCATGGCGGCTCAGGGCGCCAGGGTCACCGGCATCGACTTGTCCGAGAAATCGCTCGCTGTCGCTCGCCTGCACTTGCTCGAATCGGGGCGCCAGGTGGACTACCGCCATGTGGCAGTCGAAGAGTTGGCCGCCGAATGCCCCGGCCGCTTCGATGTCGTCACCTGCCTGGAGATGCTCGAGCACGTACCGGACCCCGGCAGCGTGGTGGCGGCATGCGCGCGGCTGGCCAAGCCGGGCGGCCAACTCTTCTTCTCGACCATCAACCGTAACGCCAAGGCCTACCTGTTCGCCATCCTCGGTGCCGAGCGCGTGCTCAAACTGCTGCCGGCCGGCACCCACGACTACGAAAAGTTTCTCCGTCCGGCCGAACTTGCCCGCCACTGCCGCGACGCCGGGCTGGCGGTCGACGAAATCATCGGCATGAGCTACCACCCGTTGACACGCAGCTACGCCCTCGGCGACGATACCTCGGTCAATTACCTGATGCGAGCACACCGTGTATGAGGCAGTCTTTTTCGACCTTGACGGTACACTCGCCGACACCGCACCGGATCTCGGTGGCGCCCTGAACGCGCTCCGCCAGGAGCACGGACTGGCGGCGATCGAAATGGCTGTCCTGCGGCCGCATGTGTCGGCCGGCACCCGCGGCATGCTCGGCATCGGCTTCGGCCTCAAGCCGGCCGATTCCGGCTACGCGTCCCTGGCCGAGCGCTTTCTGCAACTGTACGAACAACGCCTGTGTGTCGGCACAGAGTTGTTCGCCGGCATGGCCGCCTTACTTGAAGAGTTGGAAGCGCTGGGCATTGCCTGGGGCATCGTTACCAACAAACCGCAGCGCTTCACTTTGCCACTGGTCGAAGCCCTGGGCTTGGCAACACGCTCGGCGGCAACGGTGTCCGGCGACTCGGCGGCGCAGCCGAAACCGGCTCCGGACATACTTCTCCTGGCGGCACAAATTGTCGCCGTACCACCCGCGAATGCCGTCTATGTCGGCGACGACCTGCGCGACATCCAGGCGGCCAAGGCGGCTGGCATGCATGCCGTGGCAGCGGCCTGGGGTTACCTCGGCGACGGACCGGACATCACGTCCTGGAACGCCGATTTCATCGCCGACCACCCGGCAGAGATTCTTTCCCGACTCGATAAGCCTTGAATTGCCGCACGTCCGGCCCGATAATGACGGCATGGTCGTAATTCCGGCAGACCGGAAGCGTTCTGGACGCGGGTTCGATTCCCGCCACCTCCACCACTGGGGGGGTGCACTGGCTTCGACAGGGTGACAGATGGCGAGCAGGCGGCCCGAAAGGCGACGGACGTAATCCGCGCAAAACCACAAACGCAAATGATGAGCGTTTCGCACTGGCCGCCTAAACAACGGCCTGCTGAGGATGTAGCCATCCAAGAAACAGAATGACTACCGGCGGGGGCTTCGGCTCCCGCCGTCACATCAATTTACCGTTGCGTGGACTTGAAACTTATCGGCTTTTGCCCCACTCTAACGACCGCATCCTTCACCAACCAAGGAGTTTCTGCATGGAAGGCAACTACCAGGTCATCCGCGACAGTACGGTCGTCGTCGGTCAACAGAACCGCGTCCTGCGCAATACCTACGCCCTGCTGGCACTATCCATGGTGCCGACCGTCCTCGGCGCCCTGATTGGCGTGCAATTGAACTTCTCTTTCCTCGCCGGCAGCCCGATTCTCGGCCTGCTGCTGTTCATTGGCGTTTCCTGGGGTCTGATCTGGGGCATCCAGCGCAACAAGGACAGCGGCGTCGGCGTCATGCTGCTGCTCGGCTTCACGTTCTTCATGGGCTTGCTGCTCGGTCCGCTGCTGCAGGTCGCACTCCACTTTGCCAACGGCGGTCGCCTCATCGCGCTGGCAGCCGGCGGCACCGGTGCCATCTTCTTCGGCCTGGCCGGCATCGCCTCGTCGACGCAACGCGACTTCTCCGGCCTCGGCAAGTTCCTCTTCGCCGGCCTGATCCTGCTGGTCGTGGCGAGCATCGCCAACATCTTCTTCCACATCCCGGCGCTGTCGCTGGCGGTGTCGGCGATCGCCATCGTCATCTTCTCCGCCTACATCCTGTTCGACATCAACCGCATCGTTCATGGCGGCGAAACCAACTATGTCGTGGCAACGCTGTCGGTCTACCTCGACATCTACAACATTTTTGTCAATCTCTTGAATCTGTTGATGGCCTTCGCCGGCGAGCGCGACTGAGCACTGTTCAGCTTCGGCGAGAGAAGCGGCCCCGAGCGGGCCGCTTTTTTATGGTCGCTCGAAAAGCGCGATCGATTCGACGTG
>PMIF01000168.1 GCA_003157035.1 Rhodocyclaceae bacterium | reverse complement strand
GAGTAATGCGTGGTGTTGCTACCCTCGTGCGGCGCCACCCCCGGCCTGAGTTCCGCCGAAATACCTGCGTGCAGCGGATCGATCGCATCGCGGATGGCGTCGACGTGGTGCCTGTCCAGTAGGTATGCGATTGGATTACTGACGAAGTCCGGATCGCCCAGGTAGCTGTTGCGATCGACGTAGGCATGGCGCATGGCTTCGATCTGAAGATGCACCGAGCGGGCCGAACGGTAACCAAGCTGCGCCAGCGGGTAGCCTTCGAGAACAGCGAGCATCTCGCACATGATCACGCCGCCTGAACTCGGGGGCGGCGCCGAAACAACGTGATAACCCCGGTAATCGCACTCGACGGGCGGCAGATCGCGCGGCAGATAGCCGTCCAGATCGGCCTGGCTGAGGATGCCGTGGCCAGCGTGGTTGGCAGCGACGATGGCCGCAGCGACGCTGCCCTTGTAGAAGCCGTCGACACCGCCTCGCGCAATTGCACGCAACGTTTGCGCCAGATCCTTCTGCCGCAGCCGATGGCCGACCGCAGGCACTTCACCATCGACGAGGAAGATCCTCGCCGATGCCGGATCGTTGGCGAGATCCGGCGCCGCCTTGTCGAGTAAATCGACGTCGCCCTGGCCGAGCACGAAACCGTTTTCCGCCAGGCGAATGGCCGGCTTCAGCAAGTCAGCACGCTTCATCGTGCCATAGCTGGCACGCGCCAGTTCCAGACCAGCCACCGTGCCGGGTACGCCGACAGCCAGTTGGCCGCGCGTGCTGGCATCCTTGACGACGTCGCCGGCAACGTCGAGGTACATGTCGGGTCGCGCGGCCAGCGGCGCCATTTCCCGAAAGTCGAGGAAGCGGTTGCGGCCGTCGGCAAAGTGGATGGTCATGAAGCCACCGCCGCCGAGGTTGCCGGCGGCCGGATAGACCACGGCCAGCGCGTAGCCCACCGCCACGGCGGCGTCGACGGCGTTACCGCCCTTCCTGAGGACGTCCACGCCCACCTTCGTTGCCAGGTGCTGGGCGCTGACCACCATGCCATGTTCCGCGCCGACAGGGACAACGGACGCCGCATCAGCGGCGAGTGAGCAGGCGGCAAGAACGGCAATGACGGTCGTGTGCAGGCGGTGCATAGGAATCTCGACAGTGGCGGCGAAAGCCGGACAGAGTATGGTACTGCGATCTGCGGCTTGGCCGCGGGCGAGTCGCCTACTCGGGGATGAAGACGCTGCGTGCGCCGTCGGCCGTCGTGGCACGCCGCATCGGATGGCCATAGAGGCGCAAGAGCCGCCCTTCGTCGATCACCTCGGTGACAGGACCAGCGATATGGCTACCGTCACCGAACAACAGCAGCGCCCGGTCGCAAAAGCGCAGAGCAAAGTTCGGGTCGTGCAG
Source organism: Rhodocyclaceae bacterium (assembly GCA_003157035.1). Classification (GTDB taxonomy): domain Bacteria; phylum Pseudomonadota; class Gammaproteobacteria; order Burkholderiales; family Rhodocyclaceae; genus Fen-999. Next base: position 23,882 of record PMIF01000168.1, on the reverse strand, counting down.
CACCATGACAAAGCCAAGGCCGTCGCTTCTGGCGCGGCGGGTCATGAGTTCAAGCGTCGCCACCTGGTGATTGAGATCGAGGTGGGCCAAAGGTTCGTCGAGCAGGCACAGGCGCGTTTGCTGCGCCAGCAGCGCGGCAATGGCGACGCGCTGGCGTTCGCCGCCCGAGAGGGTGCGTACTTCACGGTGCTCTAGGTCCGCCAGATTCATGTCGGCAAGAGCCGCGCGGGCGATGCGGGCGTCCGACGGCGACTCCCACGACCAGCGCGACAGGTGCGGATGACGGCCGGTGAGAACGGTTTCCAGCACCGTGCTGGCAAAGGGGTCCGAGCGGTCCTGCGCCAGCCAGCTGCGGATTCGCGCGGCGCTACGCAGCCCGAGGTCGGCGTAGCTTTGGCCAGCGACGAACAGTTCACCGCCATCGGCAGGGCGCAAGCCGGCCAGGGTTGCCAACAGCGTCGACTTGCCAGCGCCATTGCGGCCGAGAATGGCCAGTCGCTCGCCGGCAGCGACCATGAGATCGAGATCGCGGCAGATCTGGTGCGGGCCGATGCTGACCGAAAGGCGGCGAGTCTCGAGAATCATTTTCGGTTCAGCAAGAAGAGGAACACCGGCACGCCAATCAGTGCGGTGAGCACACCGACCGGCAACTGGATCGGTGCCACGATGGTACGCGCAGCGGTGTCGGCGACCACCAGCAGACTGCCGCCGGCCAACACCGAAGCGGGCAACAGCAGCCGCTGGTCATTGCCGACGGCGAGGCGCAGCAGATGCGGTACGATCAGCCCGACGAAGCCGATCGACCCAGCGGTCGTGACGGCGGCGGCGGTCGCCAACGATGCGACGACGTAGATAACGCGACGCAGCAGCGGCACGGCGACACCGAGTGCCAGCGCAGTGTCGAAACCACGCGCCAACAGATTGAGTTCGCGCGCGAAAGGTAGTGCGGCGAGCAGCGCGCCAACCAGCACCGCCAGTGCCGGCAGCGGATCCACGGCTTGCGACAAATCGCCCATCAGCCAGAACAACATACCCTGGATCTTCTGCTCCGGTGCCAGCGTCAAAATGAGCGCCACCAGCGCGCCGCAGCCGGCGGCGACGACGACACCCGTCAACAACAACCGTGTCTGCGTCCAGCTGCCGTCACCATGGGCAAGCCCGAACACCAGCAGCATTGCCGCCAGCGCGCCGACAAAGGCCAGACCGGGCACACCGAGGCCGGCAAAACCCAGCAGCATTGCAGTCAGCGCCCCGACGCCGGCACCGCCGGAGATACCGAGAACATAGGGGTCGGCGAGTGGATTCCGCAACAACACTTGCATCAAGGCACCGGCGAGCGCCAGCAAGCCGCCGCAGCCGAAAGCCGCCAGTGCGCGCGGCAAGCGCAAATCGAAGATGACGGCATGCGCCATGTTGTCATCACCGGCCAATGCCGCCAGCACATCCCCGACCGGCAATACCAGACTGCCTACCGCCAGCGCTGCCGCCAGGCTCGCCAACGCCGCCAGGGCAAGGACGAGCAAGACGACGAGGGCGCGACGGCGCGACGGCATGGCTCAGCGGAACGCGTAGCTGGCGGTGACGAACACGCTGCGCGGCTCGGCCGGATAGTAGTACTGATCGTTGTACCAGGACGAATAGCCGGCAAAGGTCGCGTAGCGCTTGTCAAACAGATTGCCGATCCTGGCCGCTACGGTCCATTGCGCCAGGTGCCAGGCTGCCTTGATGTCGACCGTGGCGTATGCCGGCATCTGGGCGAAGGCGTTGGCGTTGTCGCCACTGAAATAGCGCCGATCGACCCAGTTGGCCAGCGCGCTCCAGGTCCCCGCCGCTCCACCCTGCCAGGTGAGGCCGAAGGCCACCTTGTTGCGTGGCACCAGGGGTATCGCCTTGCCATCGTCGCTACCACCGCGGAAGGTAGCGCTGGACGAAGTCAAGGCCAGGCGTGCATCGAGCGCCGAATTCAACTGCCAGCGGGCGTCTATTTCTACGCCCTGACGCCGCGTCGGCGGCAGGTTGGTATTGATGAAGGCATTGCTGTCGTAGCCGATCTCGTCCTCCAGATCCTGACGATAGACCGACATTTGAGCGTCGAACGAAGTTGTCCGCCATTGACCGCCGATCTCGTGCGTCCGCCCTTGTTGCGGCCGGATATCGCCGCGGAATACGGTGGCATAGTTGATCGGATCGAAGCCGAACAATTCGTCGGTGTTGGCAAAGCGAAAGGTTCGACCGCTGCGACCGAACAGCCGCAAGTTCGGGCTCAAGCGCTCGGACAGGCCAAACTCCCAGGCGGTGCGGTTGCGTGTGGCGCTGCTGTTCATGACGGCCGCAACATCCTCCGCCTGTTGGCGCACCCTCTGGCTACGCGCCCCGACGGTCAGATCCAGGTCGCCGCTGATGCCGGTGACGTTCTGCAGGTAGATCGACTCACTGGTCTGTTTGGCCCGCTGCATGTTGTTGCCGACATACGACGCCCAGGTAGCGCTATCCACCCGACCGTCGTAGTAGTCGATGCCGATGACGCTCTCGCTATCGTGGCCGGCCAAGCCATGTATCCAGCGCAAGCGCGGCGTCGCCGAATAGTTGTCGCTCTGACGATCGCTGGTGAACGACAAATCGCCGGACGTGGAGAATGAGCGCCCGCCGTAGCTGGCGTGCGTGACTGCTGCCTCCGCCTCGACAGTGACTCCGTCGGCAATTGCCAGGGCGATGCCGGGACGCAGTCGGTAGCCGTCCTTCGTCTGCGAGTCGAGGGGCAACCGGGCCGCGGTCGGCTGGGTCAGATACTGGTTGGTGAACAAGGCGCCGGGCGTACCGGTTGACTCGCGAAAGACCGAGAAGTCGACGAATCCCTCACCTCTCGCCAGTTGAACGTTACCGCGCCCACCAAGGGAGTTTTGCTCGGCCTGGCTGTTTTGTCGCCAACCGTCCGTTCTTGCATGGTGAGCGCTAAGGTTGAAGCCGATGTCGCCGTTCTTGCCGGCCAGGCGCGCATCGGCGGCGGCGTAACCGTAGCTGCCGGCCCCAATGGACAATAGCGCCTCCGGCTTGTCCGGCCGACGCGTGATAATGTTGATGACGCCACCGCCAACCCGATCGCCGTAAAGGATTGAACCGCTGCCGCGAAGGATCTCGACGCGGTCGATCGCCGCCAGTGAAATCATCGACCAGTCGATGCCGCTGGAGTCCACGGCGTTGAGGCGCTGGCCATCGAGCAGGATAAGCGTGTTGCTGCCGGCGCTGTCGCCGAACCCGCGCAGATCGACGGTGGCATCCGTCGCCAGCGGACCCGAAAGCGTGCGCACATCGATGCCAGCACGCGAACGCAGCAGATCCGGCAGGGTTGCCTCCGGCGACGCTTCAATCTCTGCCCGATCGATGACCGAGATATTGGCCGGTATTCGGGAGTCGGTCTCGGTGAAGCGGGTGGCGGTGACGATCACGGTCGCAGGTGCGGCATCCTGTGCCGCCGCAGTGATCGCTTGTGCGCAGGCCAGGATGACGGCTGCACAAACAGCGTGTTGTTGCATGAAGATAACTCCCTCGTGCCGACAAGCATTCCCGCAATGCCGGCTTATGGATCAAGGAATCTTCGGGGGGATCGGGAAGGACAACGCCCGCCATCGCTCCCCGCGACGACTCCGCTCTTTGTCCGTGGCCGGTCTCCGGGCTCGGCAGTCTTAGCGCATCGCCTTCCCAGGCCTTCGCCCAGTGGCTGTATGACGCGCTCCCACTTGCCTTACCGTTGCGGGGGCAGCCGAGGAATTGCGGGAAAATCCCGCGCACCTCGTTCCCGTTTCACCTGACAGCCTGTCGGCCGCCGGGCACCGCGAACCTGCGGATTCTAGCGCGGCGATCCAGATCGTCGCCAGCATATGTGGCGTCACCTTCACTATCGACGCTTATTGCTTGACTTGATAGGGCTTTTCCACCAGACTTGGCGGCGATGAATGTCAACGTCGCCCCCCTCGAACACAAGATTGAACTCGTCGTCGCGTTCTGCCAACAGCTGCGGGACCAGAATCAGGCTTTGCGTGCCCAACTTGCCGGCATGGAGTCCGAAAACCGTCTGCTCACCGAACGCATGAACGCAGCCTGCGAGCGACTCGAGGCAATGATGGAAAGGCTGCCGGCGGAATGAGCACTGTAGAGACCCTGGACATCAAACTGCAAGGCAAGGAATTCCGTGTTGCCTGCAGGCCGCAGGAGAAGGACGATCTGCTCGCCGTTGCCGCCTTTCTCGACTGGAAAATGGGCGAGATCGCCAGGCAAAGCAAGAGCAGCGGCGAGCGCCTCGCCGTCATGACGGCGCTCAATCTGGCGCATGAGTTGATTTCGCTCAAGGAACCCGCAGGCGCGATTGACGCCGAGGAGTTGAAGCGTAGAATCGATGTCATGGAAGCGCGCCTGGACGTCGCCCTGGCTCCTCAGGAAGAAATGTTCTAGGTTGCGCCGAGAGTTTCCCTGCGGTGCTCGTGAGGGTCGTAAACTCCTTGAACCAATGTCTTCGTGACATGGTCGCTGCCCATAGACGCCGCTGTTGTGAGCGTTCCTTGTGAACGCGCCTGATGCGGCAGGAATGCGACCCTCCTGAACCCAGGTTCAGGATGCCGGCCCAACGGCATGCGCGGGGAATCATGACTCAGAGCACGGAATTCCGTGCTCTTCTTTTTTGGTGGCTGGACATGCGCTACTGGCTGATGAAGACCGAGCCGGGCGTTGTCGGTATCGATGACGTGCTGGCGATGCCGAATCAAACCATCGATTGGTGGGGCGTGCGCAACTATCAGGCGCGCAACTTCATGCGTGATCAGATGAAGGTCGGCGACAAGGTGCTGTTCTACCACTCTTCGTGTGCCGAGCCGGGCATCGCCGGGCTGGCCGAGGTCGCCAAGCTCGCCTACCCCGATCGCACCCAGTTCGATCCGCAGAGTCCCTATTACGATCCGAAGTCGACGTCAGCAAACCCGCGCTGGGTCAACGTCGACGTGCGGGCAACGAAGAAGACTCGCTTGATCGGCCTGGCCGAACTGCGCGCCCACGCCGAACTCGAACGCTTGCGCGTGCTCCAGCGCGGCAATCGCTTATCGATCACACCGGTAGATCCGGCGGAATGGCATTTCATCGTGAATCGACTATTGAAATGAACGAATGGTTTATTGGCTACCTGCTTCTCGGCGCCGTCGCGGGTTTTTTCGCCGGCTTGCTCGGCGTCGGTGGCGGCGCGATCATGGTACCGGTGCTGGCCTTGATGTTTGCCGCCCAAGGCTTTCCCGACGCGCATCTTATGCATCTTGCGCTCGGCACGTCGATGGCCACCATCGTGTTTACCTCGCTCTCGAGCATGCGTGCGCACCACAGTCATGGCGCCGTGATCTGGTCAATCGTTCGCGGCATCGCACCGGGAATCATCGTCGGCACCATTCTGGCGGCGCAGTTGGCAGCCCGCGTACCGACGCGGCCGCTGGCGATTTTTTTTGCTGCCTTCATCAGCTACGTCGCCGTGCAAATGATCCTCAATATCAAACCGAAACCCTCGCGGCAACTACCGGGGCCCGCGGGCATGTTCGGCGTCGGCGCTTTTATCGGTGGCGTCTCGGCGCTGGTCGCCATCGGCGGCGGATCGTTGTCAGTGCCATTCATGACCTGGTGCAACGTCAAGGTACATCAGGCCATCGGCACCTCGGCGGCCATAGGTTTCCCATTGGCGCTGGCTGGCACGATCGGTTACATGATTTCNNCTGGCTGGCGGCACTGCTGAACCGACGGATGCTGATCTGCATCTTCACCGGTTTTTCCTCCGGCCTGCCCCTCTACCTGCTGCTCAATCTGGTGCCGGCTTGGCTGAAGACCGAGAACATCGATCTCAAGACCATCGGCTTGTTTGCGCTGATCCAGTTCCCCTACAACTGGAAGTTCCTCTGGGCGCCGTTGGTCGACCGCTACGCACTGCCCTGGCTGGGCCGCAGACGCGGCTGGATGGCAGCGAGCCAGATTCTGCTCGTTGTGGTCATCGCCCTGCTCGGAACTTTCGCCCCGATCGGCCAGTTGCAGGCGATCGTCGTGCTCGCCGCCGTACTGGCCTTCGCCTCGGCAACGCAGGATATCGCCCTCGATGCCTATCGCCGCGAGCTCTTGCCCGACCATGAGCTCGGGCTGGGCAACTCGGTCCATGTCAATGCCTATCGCATCGCCGGCCTGATCCCGGGCTCGCTATCCCTGATCCTTGCCGACCGCCTGCCCTGGAACGAGGTGTTCCTGATCACCGCGTTGTTCATGCTGCCAGGCCTGGCGATGACGCTGATGATCAAGGAAGCTGCCGTCGGCGCGCCTCGCACGCTGCGTCAGGCGGTCGTCGAACCCTTTCACGAGTTCATAACGCGCGCCGGCTGGCGCCAGGCACTGCTCGTGCTGGCCTTCATCTTCCTGTACAAGTTGGGCGACTCGATGTGCACCGCACTGGCCACTCCGTTCTATCTGGAAATGGGCTACGCGAAGTCCGAGATCGGTCTGGTGGCCAAGCACGCCGGCCTCTGGCCGGCGGTGATCGGCGGCCTGCTCGGCGGCCTCTGGATGGTCCGCCTGGGCATCAATCGCGCGCTCTGGCTGTTCGGTGTCGTACAACTGGTATCGATTTTCGGTTTCGCCTGGCTGGCCTCGATCGGCCATCACGACAGCGTCGGCACCGGCGAATTGGCGCAGCTCGCGCTGGTGATCGGCTTCGAAGCACTTGGCGTCGGTCTCGGCACTGCCGCCTTCGTCGCCTTCATCGCCCGCACCACCAATCCGCTCTATACGGCGACGCAATATGCGCTGTTTTCCAGCCTGGCAGCAGTGCCTAGAACGGTGTTTAACGCAACGACCGGCTTCCTCGTCGACTCGCTGGGCTGGACGACTTTCTATCTCCTGTGCGCTGTCCTCGCAATCCCCGGAATGCTGCTTCTGGTTAAGGTTGCGCCGTGGCGTGAACACCACAAGTGAAGATTCACGTCTTGCCGGCGTTCAACTTTTAGTCGATCCTGTCGTTATACTCATTGCGTCGGCAGCATTCCCCAATGGAGGTCGACATGATCGTAATCATGGACATGAATACCGGAAAAATAATAAGCGAGCCAAGCGACGAGCCCGAGTTCGGTTCGCACGCTGACCAAGTGCTGAATGCCGAATGGCTGAGGCCGGAGCTGCAACTGGGTTTGCAGCCCGTGGTGCATCATGATGCATCGCCGGCCGAAGCAGAGGCGGAAGCATTCTTGGCCAATCTCTACCGCTGCCAGGAATAAGGTAAGCCTGGTCCGCTCGCTGCGATGGGCGGACCGCGTGATCCCGCTTACAGCGCATGGGTGCGGTCGCCCATTAGAAAGCCAAGCATGGGCTCCTCGATGCCCTTGCCGAGCGCGATTACCTTGAAGAGTTCGCCCATTTCATTCAGCGACAACAGCACTTGCGCGGCCGCCGCGGCGCGCTGCCCGCCCACCACATTGGCCTGGCGGCGACTGTCCAGTAGCTGTGCCAGGCCGCAGTTGATCAAGAAGCTGGCTTGATTCGTGTATCCGAGAACATCCAGGCCGGACGCGTGTCCGGCTTCTGCCATCGCCGTGAAATCCACATGTGCCGTGATATCGGACAGGCCCGGCCACCAGAATGGATCGGCGTGACTGCGCTGCCGATAGTGGCAGCGCAGCGTCCCACAATTGCGGCCGTGGTGGTAGTACTCGTGCCGGGGCAAGCCGTAGTCGATCAGGAGCAATGCTCCCGTAGTCAGTCGTCGCCCCCATTCCGCGATCCAGCCCGCCGCGACCAGGCCCAGTTCGCTTTGATAGGGGGCACTCACTGGCAGGTCTGCCATCGCCGCAGCAAGCGTCTGGGACGCCGGCCGTTCGGCCCAGGCAAAGCCATCCGCAGCGCTCAAAACACCACGCTCCATCAGGCCATCGCTGCGCCAGGCGACTGCATGCACGGGCATGGCGTCCAGTAGTTCGTTGGCCACGACACATCCGGAGAACTGTTCGGGCAGCATTTCCAGCCATTCGACGCGATCCTGCCAATCCGGTATGGCGGCGGCCAAGGTCTGCATCTGGCGTGCGCGCAATTCGCCGGATAGTTCGAGGATGTAATAGCGGTCGATCGACAGGCAGCCGAGCAAGTCGGCCGCCAGGCGCCCGCTGCCTGCCCCGACCTCCAGCACAATTGGAGCCGATTGGTCCATGACTTGGCTCACCTGTCTGGCCAGGGACTGGCCGAATAGTGGCGTCAACTCCGGTGCTGTGACGAAATCGCCTTCAACACCAAACTTGCGACTACCACCGCCGTAGTAGCCAAGCCCCGGCATGTGCAGGGCAAGATCCATGTACTGCACGAACGGAATCCAGCCGCCATCCGCTGCGATGCGATCCGCGATTCGCCTCGACAGTTCGCGACTGGCGGCCTTGGCGTCAGCGTCTGGTTCGGGAAGCTCTACTTTCATGGTCGAGCGGATTGTGCCACCTCAAGGCGAAAGGCGTGCCGATATGTCATGATTTGGGCCATGGAGGCAAATCTTCAGCGGCGTTTTGGCGGCCTATCCCGCCTGTATGGTCAAGGCAGCGTCGAGCTGCTCGCCGCGGCGCATGTCTGCATCGTCGGTATCGGCGGTGTCGGCTCCTGGACTGTCGAAGCCCTGGCGCGTTCCGGCGTCGGCAGGTTGACGCTGATCGACCTCGACCACGTTGCCGAGTCGAACATCAATCGGCAAGTGCAAGCCTTGACGTCAACACTTGGGCAGGCCAAGGTATTGGCTACTGCAGAGCGCGTGCACGACATTCATCCTGCTTGCCAATTGGTCACGGTGGATGATTTCGTGACAGCGGAGAATGTCGCGGCATTGATTCCGCAATGTGATGTGGTCGTCGATGCCATCGATCAGGTTCGTGCCAAGGCGGCGCTCGTCGCCCACTGCCACGGCCACCAGCAGAAAGTAATCACCACCGGCGGCGCCGGCGGCAAGACCGATCCCAGCCTGATTCGCGTCGATGACCTTGCCCTGACCACTCAGGATGCGCTGGCTGCCAGCCTGCGCGCGACCCTGCGCAAGGTTCACGGTTTCCCCACGCAGCTGAAGCAGAAGTTCGGCATCGATTGCATCTACTCGATCGAACCAACGCAGCGTTCGTCGGGTGATTGCGAAACCGCATCGACCAGCAATGGACTGAACTGCGCCGGTTATGGCTCCTCCGTTTGCCTCACCGGCGCGTTCGGCTTTGCTGCAGCCAGCCGCGCCTTGCTGGCTATACTGCGCCAGTGAATACCAATCCCGTCATCCTGATCACCGGTGCCGCCCGCCGCGTCGGCGCCGAAGTTGCCCGCTGCCTGCATGCCACGGGCGCCCGGATTGCGTTGCATTTCCGCTCATCCGAGGCCGAAGCCCTTGCGTTGGCGACGGAACTCAACGCGACCCGAGCCGACTCGGCGCAAATCTTTCGTGCCGATTTGGCCGATTACGAAGCCTGTGGGCACCTGACCGAGAACGTCGTTACTCACTTCGGCGGGCTGGATGTCGTGATCAACAATGCCTCCAGTTTCTTTGCCACGCCGATCGGCAGCATTGATGAAGCAGCGTGGCAAGCGCTGATCGGCAGTAACCTTAAAGGTCCACTGTTTCTCTCCCAGGCAGCAGCACCCTATCTGAAGCAGCGACGCGGCGCCATTATCAACATCACCGACATTCACGCCGAGCGCCCGCTCAAGGGCTACCCACTGTATTGCGCCGCCAAGGCGGGGCTGCTCGGATTGACCCGGGCGCTGGCAATCGAACTGGCTCCTGAAGTACGCGTCAATGCGGTCGCACCCGGCGCCATCGCCTGGCCGGACACAGATGCCGATTTCCCTGCCCTGGAGCGGCAATCCATCATCGAACACACATTGCTCAAACGCGTTGGCACTGCCGCGGACATCGCCGCTGCGATCAAGTATCTCATCGTCGATGCTCCCTATGTCACCGGCCAGGTCATCAATGTCGATGGCGGCCGCACTGCCCACCTATGAGTACCTATCGTCAGGCCCACAAGTCCGTGTTTGAGGCCAACAAACTTGCCAAGTGGCTGCGTCGCGCGGTCGGGCAGGCCATCGCCGACTATGGCATGATCGAACAGGGTGACCGGGTCATGGTCTGCCTCTCCGGCGGCAAGGACTCCTTCGGCCTGCTCGACATCCTGCTCCACCTGCGTGATCGCGCCCCGATTGACTTCGAACTGGTTGCCGTCAATCTCGATCAAAAACAGCCGGGATTCCCGGCCGACGTATTGCCGAACTACCTCAAGGAACTGGGCGTTCGGTTTCATATCGAGGAGCAGGACACCTACTCGATCGTCAAGCGGCTGATCCCGGAGGGCAAGACGACCTGCTCGCTCTGTTCGCGGCTCAGACGTGGTGTGCTTTATCGCGTCGCCGGGGAACTGGGCGCAACCAAGATCGCACTTGGCCACCACCGCGACGATATTCTGGAAACGCTGTTCCTCAACATGTTTTTCGGCGGTACCTTGAAGGCGATGTCGCCGAAACTCGTTTCGGACGACGGCCGCCACGTGGTCATCCGGCCGCTCGCCTACTGCCGCGAGGCCGATCTGGCGCAATGGGCGGAAGTCCGCCAATTCCCGATCATTCCCTGCAACCTTTGCGGCAGCCAAGCCAATTTGCAACGGGCGCAAGTGAAGAAGATGCTCGCGGAATGGCAGAAGCGTTTCCCCGGACGCGTCGAAACTCTGTTCAGGAGCTTGTCGAACGTCGTCCCGTCCCATCTCATGGATGCCCAGCTTTACGACTTCAGCCAAGTGCAGGCCGACGGCCGGGCGACCCCGGCGGGAGACTACGCATTCGACGACGAATCGCTCGCTCTGTCATCAGACAATCCCGGCAAGGTGCGAGTTTTGTTATGATCGATGCTGGTTTGCTTCGTCATACCAGCGCTGCCATGTTTGTTCTGACGCAACCCCCAAGGGATATCAGCAGTTTTCCGGTGCCACGCCGGATACTCATGGGTCCCGGACCATCCGACATGCCACCACGGGTCGTGCAAGCGCTCGGCCGGGCGGCGATCGGCCATTTGGATCCTGATTTCGTCCATATGATGGACGAGATCAAGGTGCTGCTGCGCTACGCTTTTCAGACCACCAATGCCCTAACCTTCGCCGTCTCGGGGCCCGGCTCGGTGGGTATGGAAACTTGTTTCGTCAATCTCGTCGAGCCGGGTGACAAGGTCATCGTCTGCCGCAACGGCGTGTTCGGCGGGCGCATGATCGAGAATGTGGAACGCTGCGGCGGTACGGCAATCATCGTCGATGATGCCTGGGGCGACCCAGTCGATCCGGACAAGCTCGCCGGCGCACTGCGGGCCCACGCCGACGCCCGGCTGGTCGCCTTTGTTCATGCCGAGACATCGACGGGCGCGCAGTCGGATGCCCAGGCGCTGATTGCGTTGGCGCGGGCGCACGAGTGTCTGACCATCGTTGACACGGTCACTTCGCTCGCTGGAACGCCCGTGCTGGTCGATACCTGGGGCGCCGACGCCGTCTATTCCGGCAGCCAGAAGTGCCTGTCCTGCACGCCCGGGTTGTCCCCGGTGACGTTCAGCGAACGCGCCATCGCGCGCCTGAAATCCCGCCGGCACAAGGTGCAAAGCTGGTTCATGGATCTAGGCCTGGTTCTTCAATACTGGGATGGGGCTGCAAAGCGGACCTATCACCACACGGCGCCGGTGAATTGCCTGTACGCACTCCATGAGGCTCTGGTGCTGCTGAAGGAAGAGGGGCTGGAAAACTCCTGGGCCCGACACCGCCTTCACCACGAGGCCTTGAAGGCGGGACTGGAAGCGCTTGGCCTGGAGTTTCTGGTCCAGCCGTCGGCCCGCCTGCCGCAGCTCAACGCCGTCAAGGTGCCGCCCGGCGTCGACGAGGCGTTGGTTCGCAGGCGCCTGCTGGAGGAGTTCAATCTGGAGATCGGCGCCGGCCTCGGCCCTCTGGCCGGAAAAATCTGGCGCTTCGGGCTTATGGGTTATTCCTCCCGGAGCAGCAACGTCATCCTGTGCCTGGAGAGCCTGGCAACGGTCTTGCGCGACGGCGGTTTGGCGACTGACGCAAGCTTTGCCGTTGGGGCGGCAGAGCAAATCTATTCGAAGTGGAATTCACAGGTGGAAACAAATGACTGCCACCCCGCGTGACCTTTGCATCCTCGTAGCCGACATCCCTGGCAGCGCCAAGCTGTACGAGCGCCTCGGCAAGAGAGAAGCCAGTCGAGCGATAGGCCGCTGTTTGAACCGCATGGAGCGCGTCGTCTCGGCCCACAAGGGGCATGTCGTCCCTAACCCGGGCGACCAGCTCAGGGCTCAATTTGATTCCTCGGAAGCCGCCCTTCAGGCCGCGTGCGAAATGCAGCAGCGGATTCATGGTCTGCCGCCAGTTTCCGGCGTCGCGCTGGCGATTCGCATCGGCTTTCACGTCGGCCCGGGCGAAGAAACTGATGGCGACCTGAAGGGTGTTGCCGCCGACTTGGCGACGGCGCTGGCCGCCAACGCGAAGCCCGGTCAGGTGCTGACCACCGCTGCCGCAGTTGCCGCCCTTCCAGAACCCCTACAAGGGCTGACCAAGGCCGTTGGCGCGCTGAACATAGAAGCATGCAGCGAGCCGGCGCTGGTCTTCGAGGTCTCGTGGGACTACGGCCATGCCGAACTGGCAAGTACGCCGGCGCCGGAGATCGAGTCCGTCCGCGCAACCAAGGAAGTCCGCCTGCGCCTGAAACACGGCGAGCAAAAGATGATCCTTGGCCCGCACAGGCCGGCCGTGACCCTTGGCCGCGACAATACTTCGGATATCGTCATCAAGGATGCGCGCGCGTCGCGGAGTCACGGCTGCATTGAACGTCGCCACGGCCAATACGTCCTGATCGACCAGAGTACCAATGGCACTTATGTCACGTTTCGGGGTGAAGGGGAATTCGCTCTGAAACGCGAAGAAACCATCCTTCGCGGCAGAGGCCACATTACCTTCGGGCATGCGTCCGGCGAACTGGTCGGCGAGCAGGTGGAATTCGAACTGCTGGACTGAAACAGGCCCGCAGCTTCTGCTGCGAGCCTGCGTCGATCGATCCCGTGGCGCCGCTTACTTGTACTTGGCGTCGATTTCCCAAACGAGTTTCTGGATCAGGCGCTGGACCATGGTGTCAAGCGTAACGCCACCCTTTGCGCCCTCGCTGAAGCCCAGGACAGAAGTGGCCGCCGCGCCGATTTCCATTTTTTCTTCGCTGTAGCCGGTCGCCCTTTGTTCGGTGGTATTGGCGTCCAGCACCTTGAAGCGCATACCGATCACCCAGACGCCGGTAGCCTCGCCGGTCCTGACTGATCCGCCAACGGTCTCGGCAGCCGCCCCGCCACGCCCGCCAACGGCGATATTGGCGAGACGACCGATGGTCTGGCCGTCAAAGCTCTTCTGCGCCTCGGCGACATGCTCGGCCTTGAGAATATCGAACTTGACCACCCACTTGGTTGTCTTCCATTTCCCCTTCTGCAGCACCTTGCGCGCCGACTTGGCATCGCCCATGCTGTAGGCGATCTGGAATTCACGCGCCAGAGGACCGAGATCGGAGCGTTCGAGTACTGAGAAGTTCGCTTTGCCCAACTCCAATTCGCCAAAGTCGGCGATGTTGTTGGGACCGAACTTCTGCGTAAAGGTAGCGTTATTGCTCTTGATTTCGCCCGGGATAACGATCACCACCGGCCCCTTCTTGTTCGCGTTCTTGTACTCGACCTCCTTGTACATGGCCTTGTCAGCCATTTGATTCGCGCGCGCCGACGTTGCACCGCCGGCAGTCGGAGACGGATTGTCGGCCGCCGCCGCGGCTGTCGGACGGGAGGGATCGCTTTCGCACCCGGCCAAGGCAAGCGCGGCCAGCGCGGTCAACAAGAATTGCGCAAACACCTTCTTCACTTTGCCATCTCCATCACTTGTACTTGCCGTCGATTTCCCAGACCAGCTTCTGTACCAGCCGCTGAACCATGGTATCCAGCGACACGCCACCACGCTGGGACTCGGACGCCCCGAGTGCCGCCGTGTGGGTCGCCCCGACTTCCATCTTTTCTTCGGTATACCCGGTCGCCACCTGTTCCGTCGTGTTGGCGTCCATGATCTTGAAGCGCATGCCGATCACCCAGACCCCGGTACTCTCACCAGTCTGAATCGACCCGCCGACCGTATCGGCAGCCCAGCCGCCGCGTCCACCGATTGCGATCCCGGCCAGCCGGCCAAGGGTGCCGCCGTCGAAACCTTTCTGGGCCTGAGCGACTTGTTCGGCCTTCAGAATGTCGAACTTGACAATCCATTTGGTGGTCTTGAACTTGCCCTTCTGCAGCAGTTTGCGGGCAGCTGCCGGATCCCCCATGGTGTAGGCAAGCTGAAATTCGCCAACCAAGGGACCCAGATCCGAGCGCTCAAGGATGCCGAAATTGGCCCGACCCAACTCCAGCTCGCCGAAATCAGCAATGTTATTGGGGCCGAATTTTTGCGTGAAGGTCGCATTGTTGCTCTTGATGTCGCCTGGTATCACGACCAGCATAGGACCGCGTTTACTGGCATTGCGGTAGTCGACATCCTTGTACATGCCCTTGTCCGCCATCTGATTCGCCTGTTGCGAAGTGGTGCTGCCGGCAGTGGGCGAGGCGCTTTCGAATACCGGTTGGGCCAGCACCGGCAAAGAAGCAAGAGTTGCAACCAGACAAAGGAGCGGCCGACGAAGTTTGGGCATGGATATCTCCGGGCTGAACGATTCAGGGGATCGGTGCATTGTGGCAAAAAAAAAGCCGGCCCACAATCGACCGGCACACGGAAATATTCACGGCTGGGCGCAAATCACCCCTTCAGACAGCTGCTCATGAACTGTTTGCGCTCTGCTCCCTTCAAGCTCTTGGCCTTGGCATCGGCGTTGCAGGACTTCATCTTCTCCTGCTGCGTAGTCTTGGCACTCGTCTCCTCGGCCTTCTTCGCCGACAGACATTCCTTCATGAACGCCTTGCGTTCGTCGCCCTTCTTGCCGACTGCTTCGGCATTGCAGGCCTTCATCTTGTCTTGCTGACTGCCGGCCATGGCAACCGGGGCGATCGTCATGGCAAACAACGCAGTTGCGGCAATAACCATCAAACGCTTCATATCAGACTCCTTTACAGGTTGTACGGGTTGAAGAAGACAAGCACTTGCGCACCACGGATATTACCACGTCATAGTTGATTAACGCTGTTTGCATGCTTCAGTTGACACCATCGCCGTTTTCCAGTGCCCGTTGCTGGCGATCGAGGAATTCCTGCATGCTGTCGATACCGCGCAGTTGTAGGATAGTCGAACGCACGGCCGCCTCGAGCAAGACCGCAAGGTTACGCCCGGCCGCCACCGGCAGGATAACCTTGCGAATTGGCACGCCAAGAATGGTCTCCGTTTGCGCGTCGAGCGGCAAGCGTTGGGGATCGGTACCGGTTTGCGGTCTTTGCAGATGGACGATCAATTTCATCCGCATCTTGCGCCGGCAGGCCGTCTCGCCGAACACAGCACGAATATTCAGCAAGCCCAGGCCGCGAACCTCAAGAAAGTCCTTCAGTAGTTCCGGGCAACGGCCTTCGAGGGTATCTAGCGTCACCCGTGACACCTCGACAACATCGTCCGCCACCAGACCATGGCCGCGGGATATCAACTCCAGCGCCAGCTCGCTCTTGCCCACGCCTGAATCGCCAGTAATCATGACCCCCATGCCCAGGACGTCCATGAAGACGCCGTGCAAAGTGATGGTCTCGGCAAGCTGGCGAGAAACGTAGAGCCGCAACGAGTCGATCACGGCGGCAGATTGCTGTGGCGTCGAGAACAACGGCGTGTCGGACGCCTCGCATTCGCTCTGGATCGGCACCGGGATGTTGCAACCGTCGGCGACAATCAATGCCGGCGGCTTGGCCGCGATCACCTCACGAATGTGGCTGCCGACCCGTTCGGCACTCTGTTGCGCCGCCCATGAGACCTCCGGCGAGCCCAGTATTTGCAGCCGGTCCGGGTGGATCAGGTTCAGGTGGCCAACGAGGTCCGCGGGTGAAATGTCGTCACGAGTGATCGTGATGGCGCGATTGAGCGTGCCACAAATCCAGTTCAACTGCAGGCGAGCGCGATTGCGCTCAAACAACTGGGCGACAATCAGCTGGCGCACGGCCAATCCACGAACAGCCGGTGAGCGGCAACTGCATCGGGGGCCTTGCCGAGTTGCTCGCGAAAGTTCCGATCAGAAAACATCTGCGCCAATTCGGACAGCAACTGCAAGTGATGTTCGGTTGCCGCCTCGGGAACCAATAGGACGAAAACCTGATCAACCGGTTTGCCATCCGGGGCATCGAACTGAACTGGCGCCACCAGCCGGAGGTAGGCGCCGCGCGCCTCCTTCAGGCCCTTGATTCTGCCATGGGGAATCGCAATTCCCTGACCAAGGCCGGTCGAACCCATCTTCTCGCGGGCAAACAGTGCGTCATAGACCATGCTGCGCGCGATGCCGTGGCAATTCTCGAATAGCAGTCCGGCCTGTTCGAAAACGCGCTTCTTGCTGCTCGCCTCGAGGCCTACCACCAAGTTATCGTGCGGAAGAAGTTTAGCGATCTGATTCATCGAAATTCATGGGCCGTTTCCGGCCGGGGATACCCCCGCGGTCGTTCGCGAAGTATACCCCCCGGCGCCTATGCTGCGACGGTCACTCAGCGGCTTGCAACTTGTCGCGGCCGTGGTCGCTAACCCGTTCTTTGTGTTTGAGAACTTGACGGTCGAGCTTGTCGGCCAGCAGGTCGATCGCTGCATAGAGGTCGGCATCCTCGACGTCCGCATTGATGTCCTTGCCCTTCACGTGCAACGTGATTTCAGCTTTCTGTCTGAGCTTTTCCACCGACAACACAACATGAACGCTGGTAACGTGGTCGAAATGCTTGAGCACCCGGTCGATCTTGCCGACCACATACTCGCGGAGGGCCGGGGTAACTTCGACATGATGACCGGTAATATTGATGTTCATGATCTCTCCTTAGAGCGCCTTTCTGAGGTTGACCGGCGGGATGTTCATGGATTCGCGATACTTGGCGACCGTGCGCCGTGCCACCACGATTCCCTGCTCGCCGAGAATTTCCGCGATCCTGGCATCGGAGAGCGGCTTGTGGCCGTCTTCGGCACTGACCAGTTGTTTGATCAGCGCACGGATCGCGGTGGATGAGGCAGCCCCGCCGGTGTCGGTGGCGACATGGCTGCCAAAAAAGTACTTCAATTCAAAAATACCGCGGGGACTGGCGAGGTACTTCTGCGTCGTGACGCGAGAAATCGTCGATTCATGGAGACTTACTGTATCGGCAATCTCGCGTAGCGTCAGTGGTCGCATCGCCACCTCACCGTGGTCGAAAAATGCCCGCTGGCGATCGACGATGGCCTGGGATACGCGCTGAATGGTGTCGAAGCGCTGCTGCACATTCTTGATCAGCCACTTGGCTTCCTGCAATTGCCCGGCCAGGCTCGCTGCAGAAGTATTACCGCGACTTCCGCGCTGGCTCTGCAAGATGTCGGCGTAGAGCCGATTGATGCGTAGCCGCGGCATTGCTTCGCCGTTGAGCGTCGCTTTCCAAACACCGCGCACTTTCCGCACCACGACGTCCGGCACCACGTAGCGCGTATCGAGCAGCGCGAACTGTGCCCCCGGCCGGGGATTGAGCGAGCGAATGAGGGCCTGCGCGCCCCTCAGCGCTTCGTCGTCACAGCCCAGAGCCTTGCGGATGCGGGTAAAATCCCTGGCAGCAAACTGATCAAGATGATGGCGGACGATGGCCTGCGCCAGGTCGCGCTCACAGCTTGCCGGCAGCGCCCGCAATTGCAGATCCAAACACTCGGACGGCGTTCGGGCCGCAATGCCCGGCGGTTCGAAGTTTTGCAAGCGACACAAGCCGATGCTCAACTCTTCGAGCAACTCTTCACGATCCACCTCAGCGTCGCCGGCGACGGTGTCGGCGAGCTCCTCCAGGTTCTGGGCAAGATAGCCGTCGTCGTCGACGGCTTCGATCAGGAACGCAACAACGCTGCGTTCGCTCTTCGACAACTGTGTCAGCGCCAATTGCGCGTGGAGGTGCTCTCTCAGGCCAACGGTTGCGGCCTGAATATCCGCAGCATCCACGTCTTCGTCATTTTCCCGCGACGCATGCATCGAGCCGCCATCGCCACTCCAGGCTGGTTCGGCTTCGTCGTTGTACTCGCGTGCCGGCTCGCTGGGTGCCTGTGTCGCAGACATCGCATCGGCCGAGGCCTGGAAAACGGCCGGCTCGTGGACGTCCTCGCGCTCCAGCAAGGGGTTTTCCTGCAACGCCTGTTCGATCTCCTGATTGAGTTCGATAGTCGACAACTGCAGCAGCCGAATCGACTGCTGCAACTGAGGCGTGAGCGCCAGATGCTGGGAGAGTTTTAATTGCAGGCTTTGTTTCATGAGACGGTGGCGGCTCCGTCACATTCGGAAATGCTCGCCCAGATAGACCTTCCGTACGCTTTCATTATAGACAATGTCTTCCGGGTGTCCGGCGGCGAGNNGGATCGGTCGCCAGTGCGCGGGCAATCTCGACTCGCCTGCGTTCGCCACCGGATAACGAGATCGCCGGATTGTCGCGCAAGTGGGCGACGTGCAATTCTTCCAGCAGTTCATCCAGGCGGTTCTCGATCGCGGCAGATGTCAGGCCTAACTGCAGTTGCAGCACTGCGCGCACGTTGTCGGCAACCGAGAGCTTGCGGAACACGGAGTTCTCCTGCGGCAGGTAGGATAGCCCGAGCCGAGCCCGCTTGTGAATGGGCATATGCGTCAGATCTGCCTCGTCCTCGCCGTTACGCAAGCGAATGTCACCGCCATCGGTGGCGACCAGACCGACGATCATGTAGAAGCAGGTCGTCTTGCCTGCTCCGTTGGGGCCAAGCAGGCCGACGACCTCACCGCCATGGACATCGAACGAGACGTCCTTGACGACGGTGCGCGACTTGTAGCGCTTGCGCAGATTGGCCACCGAAAGCCGGGTCACTCGCAGGGCTCCTTGAGCAGGCGGCCAACGACTTCAGCGGCAAACCCGCGGCTCTGCAGGAAACGCGCCTGGCGCGCCCACTCCCGCCTGTCGGCGGGCGCCACGCCGAACTTCTTCACCCAGATTGCCCGCGCCCGTGCCAATTCGTCGGGGAGCGCGCCGAGCTGTGCCTGGAACAGTTCCTCGTCGACGCCCCGCGCCCGCAGCGTTTGCCTGAGCTTGGCGCCGCCGAAGCGCTCCGCGTGAGAGCGAACATAAGCCTCGGCAAAGCGCGCGTCGGAGAGCAGCCCCTCGGCTTCCAACTGAGCGAGCACGGTATCGATTTCCTCCGCAGTGCCGTCGGCAGCGAGCTTTCGGGCCAGTTCGGCGCGGCTGTGCTCGCGCCGGGCCAGCAGACCGATTGCCCGCCGTCTCAGCTCATTCACGCCGCCTCAACAACCGGTGCCAAGCCAACGACGCCAACGGCAGCGCGCACCTTGTTCTCGATTTCGATGGCAACGTCGGGGTGCTCCTTGAGAAACTCGCGCGCATTATCCTTGCCCTGGCCGATCTTCTCACCCTTGTAGGCATACCAGGCGCCCGACTTCTCGACGATCTTGTTCTCGACACCGAGTTCGACGACCTCGCCCTCGCGGGAAATGCCTTCGCCGTAGAGAATGTCGAAATGGGCCTCGCGAAAAGGCGGCGCGACCTTGTTCTTCACCACCTTGACTTTGGTCTCATTACCAATGACTTCGTCGCCCCTCTTGATACTGCCGGTACGGCGGATATCCAGCCGCACCGAGGCATAGAATTTGAGCGCGTTGCCGCCGNNCAAGGCCTGGCTCATCAGGCGGGCCTGGAGGCCGGGCAACTGGTCGCCCATTTCGCCTTCGATTTCGGCCTTTGGGGTGAGTGCAGCCACAGAGTCGATAACGATGACGTCCACGCCGCCGGAGCGCACCAACATGTCGGTGATCTCCAGTCCCTGCTCACCGGTATCCGGCTGCGAGATCAGGAGGTTAGGCACATCAACGCCGAGCTTGCCGGCATAGACTGGGTCGAGGGCGTTTTCGGCATCGATATAGGCCGCCGTGCCGCCGGCCTTCTGGAACTCGGCGACGACTTGAAGGCATAAGGTCGTCTTGCCCGAGGATTCCGGGCCATAGACCTCGACCACCCTGCCGCGCGGCAGGCCACCAACGCCAAGGGCAATGTCCAGACCGAGCGAACCGGTCGATACGACCTGCAGGTCGTTCTCAATCTGGCCCTCGCCCATCTTCATGATCGAGCCCTTGCCAAACTGCTTCTCTATCTGGGCCAGCGCCGCCTGCAGCGCCTTTGCCTTGTTGTCGTCCATGAGTCTTTCTCCCAAAGCTGAATGGATTATGGCACAGTTATTGCGCCACCTATTTTGTTCGCTGGAGCAAACCTTCGAGGGCGTACAAGACCGCTTGGCGCCGGATTTCTTCGCGGTTGCCAGCGAAGAGCCGGCGGTCGATTTCGGCGCTGCCCCCGCGCGAACACCAGCCGAAGCATACGGTACCCACTGGCTTACCAGGTGAGCCACCCGTCGGGCCTGCTATGCCCGTAATTGACAATGCAATCCGCGCGTTGGAGCACTCCAGAGCCCCGACGGCCATTTCGCTCGCTGTTTCNNGCCGTATGCGTAATCACCTGCGCGACCCAGCCACCGGTACAGGACTCGGCCGTGGCCAAGCTCAACTTGCGTTCGCGCAGCGCCAATCCCACTCGCTGCGAAAGCGCGATCAGCTCAGAGTCCATCAGCCAAAGCGATCAATCAACATGCGCAGAAGCGCCAGCACCATGATCGTATAGCCCGCTGCCGCAACATCATCCAGCATGACACCGAATGCATTCTTCATCTTGCGATCGAAGAAACCGGCCGGCGGCGGCTTGACGATATCGAACAAGCGGAATAGCACGAATGCCGCGGCCTGCCATGCCAGGCCGGCCGCCGAAATCAGTACTCCATGCGGCGAATCGATGATTGCGGCCGGGAGGAACATCAGCACGGCCCAGAACGGCACGATTTCGTCCCAGACAATGGCACCGTGGTCCGGTTCGCCAAGATCCCTGCCCGTGATATGGACGCACCAGGTGCCGAAGGCGAACATCAACACCAGGAACAACCCAAAACTGGCGTCCGCCGGGTAAGCGTGCCGCAATAAGGCATAGGCTGCCCAGGCGAACACTGTTCCGGACGTGCCGGGAGCGAAGGGAGACAGTCCGGAGCCAAAACCGCAGGCAATAAAGTGGGCCGGATGCGCGACAAGGAATCTCAGGTTAGGCATTGTCATAGGAAGTGATCGAAACCTCTGCAGCCAACTTCGACGGGGTGACCGGCGGCGTCCATTACCCGAATGCTCCCGGCCTCGCCGGCTTCGACAGCACCGATCAGGGTCAGCGGCAGCGCCAAACGATCGGTCAGCGCCCTGACATCGCTGCGTCGCGAAGCCGGAACCGCAAATACCAACTCGTAGTCATCGCCGCCCGATAGCAAGCATTCACGTTCAATCGCCGAATCCGGCAAGCCATCAAGACGCAGGGTGGCAGCGCAACCAGAGGCCGACAAGACATGCCCCAAGTCGGCCAGCAGCCCATCGGATACGTCGATCGCAGCGCTGGCGAGGCCACGCAGGGCCAATCCCAACGCCACCCGCGGCTGGGGTCGATGCAGTGCCATCAAGCAGTCGACCGCTGTCGGCTCATCCAGCACTACCCGGCCTTGTAGCTGGGCAAGGCCGAGCGCCGCGCGCCCGGGGCGACCTGAGACCCAGATGTCATCGCCACTTTGGGCTCCCGAGCGCAGCAATGCGCACCCCCTCGGCACCTCGCCAAGGATCGTGACGCAAAAATTTCTCGGGCCTTTGGTGGTGTCGCCGCCAACCACGTCGATGTCGAAGGCATCAGCACAGGCGAAGAAGCCGCGAGCGAAGCGCTCGAGCCAGGATTCTGTCGCCGCCGGCAGTGCCGCGGCCAGTAGCGCCCAGCGCGGTTGGGCGCCCATCGCCGCCAAGTCCGAGACATTCACTGCCAAGGTCTTCCAGCCGAGATCCTCGGCGTCGGTTTCCGGGAAGAAGTGCGTACCAGCCACCAGCATGTCGGTGGAAACGACCAGTTCGCATCCATCCGATGGCCGGATCAGCGCCCCATCATCGCCGACGCCGAGCACCGTGTGGCGAGTCGGTCGCTTGAACCAGCGTTCGATTAGTGCAAACTCGGACGGCATGGGGCTAGCGCCCCCTCGCCTCTTCGCGTCGTAGAACAGGCGCCAGCTTGTCGAGCACACCATTGACGAACTTGTGGCCATCGGTACCGCCAAACGTCTTGGCCAATTCAATGGCTTCGTTGATGATCACCCGATAGGGCGTTTCCGCATGATGCTTGAGTTCGCAGGCGCCGAGCAGCAGGATGCTGCGCTCGATGGGCGAAACCTCGTGCCATGGCCGATCGACGAAAGGCGCCAGCGCCATGCGCAAATCCTCGGCATCGGCCAGCACTTGGCCAAGCAAGGTTCGATAGAGCTCAGTATCCGCCTTGTCGAAGCCGGCGACAGACTCGGCCTGAACAACAATCGCGGCCTCGTCCTGGTCACCGATCAGTTTCTGATAGAGCCCCTGGACGACAAACTCGCGCGCCCGATGTCGCGGTGACTTGCTCACTTGATCGCCTTCAATAGATTGGCCATCTCAACGGTCGCCTGGGCGGCCTCCATGCCCTTCTGATGCATGCGCACCAAGGCCTGGTCGTCATTCTCCGTGGTCAGGACACCATTGGCGATCGGGATGCCGGTCGCCAGCTGGACATCGGTAATGCCGCGTGCCGATTCGTTCGAGACGATTTCAAAATGGTAGGTCTCGCCGCGAATGACGGCGCCGATGGCCACCAGGCCATCGAAGCGGCCGCTCTGGGCCATGGTCTGCAAGACCAAGGCCAATTCGAGCGCACCGGGAACTGTGGCCAGGGTCACGTGCTCAGGCGCTACGCCCAGGCGGAGCAATTCCTGGCAACAGCCCGAGAGCAAGCCCTCGCCGACCTCCTTGTTGAAACGGGCCATGACGACGCCGATGCGCAGATCTTGGCCATCCAGATTGGGCTCGAGTTCGCAGACATCCTGACAATGTGACATTGACGATTCCTAGCTGTTGGCCTCTTCGGGGGACAGGTAGCCGCAGACCTCAAGCCCGAAGCCGGCCATGCTGGGCATCTTGCGCGGACTGGCAAGCAAGCGCATCTTGCCGACGCCCACCTCGCGCAGGATCTGGGCACCGACGCCGTAGAGGCGCGGGTCCCACTTTGCTGCCGGCGTCTCGGCTTCTTCGCGCAGGGCGGAGAGCAAATCGTCGCCGGCTTCCTTGCGGTGCAGGAGCACCAGCACGCCCTTGCCCTGCCTGGCGATGACGCGCATCGCCTGGTCGACGCTGAAGCTGTGGCGGTGGCTGGCGCAATCGAGGAAATCGAGCACCGAGATCGGCTCATGGACCCGCACCAGCGTTTCTTCGCCGGCCACCATGTCGCCCATTGTCAGCGCCAGGTGCACCTCGCCGCTGGTCTGGTCGGCATAGGCGCGCAGGCGAAAACTACCATGGCTGCAGCCCACTTCGCGATCAGCGACGCACTGGACGAGCTTCTCGTGTTCGGAACGATAGTGGATCAAGTCGCGAATGGTGCCGATCTTCAGTTGATGCTTGGCGGCGAACTCGAGCAGTTGCGGCAGGCGCGCCATCGAACCGTCTTCGTTCATGATCTCGCAGATCACGGCCGCCGGCGTCAGACCGGCCATCTGTGCCAGATCACAGCC
>PMIF01000255.1:2446-2588 GCA_003157035.1 Rhodocyclaceae bacterium | reverse complement strand
ACTATTCTCCAGGTGCTCATGGGCATGGCGGAAGACATGTTTCTTCTGCAGCACCGCTTCCAGCCGGTCCAATAGTTCCTGCGGCGAGAAGGGCTTCAGCAGGTAGTCATCCGGGGCCAGTTCAGCCACCGATACGACCGAG
>PMIF01000255.1:0-2416 GCA_003157035.1 Rhodocyclaceae bacterium | reverse complement strand
GCGGCGCTGCCGGCCTGGGCGACCTGCGTCATACCGATGGCGCCCAGCATGCCACGCAGGGCCGAGCGGTTGGCGGCATTCGAATCGACGATGACGCCGGTTTTGTGCCGAAGCACAGCCATCGCCTCGCGGCGCAGCGAGAAATCGTAGTCGCCTCCCGCAGAGGCGGGACGGGGCTCATCCGTCGGTGGCGACGGCATACCGTTGTCTGAGCGCGGGTCCATTGGTGTCGGACTAGACGAATGCTGTAACTAAAGTCACATGTTAGCGCATCGGTTGCGGTCGGCCGAACCACATCTTCTGCAGGCGCTTGACCGACACCGGCGAGGGCGTCTTCAATTCCTGGGCGAATAGGGCTACGCGCAGTTCCTCGAGCAGCCAGCGGAATTCTTCCAGGAAGGGATCGGCAACGCCGGTTTTCCGGGTCGCGGCGTATTCGCGCTGCCAGGGTTTTGCCAGCGCCTGCCACTCAGCCAGCAGGCGAACGTCGCGGCTGGCATCGGTACGCGCCTTGTCCAGGCGCAACGCCGCCGCCTTGAGATAGCGCGGCAATTGTGCCAGCCGTTCATAGTCGAGCGCGGCAATGAAGTGCTTGTGCATCAGCGCTGCCGTCTGTTCCGCGATGTCGGCACAAATAGTGGGAAACGCCTTCTGGGCGCCGGCAAGCTTCTTCTGCAAGGCGGCGTATTCCGCCAAAATCGTTCCGGCCAGGCGGGCAATCTCCTGCGCGACCAGGACGACGCGGCCTTTGGCGGTGGCGACGCGGGCATCGAAGGCGGCTCCGTCGACCGGCTGTTGCTCGGCGAGGCAGGTACGCTCGATCGTCGCGGCGACGATCTGATCCTTGAGTTCCTTTTCGCTGCCGAGCGGCATGAACTGCATGCCGAGTTCTCGTGGCAGGCTCTTGTCGACAAACTTCAGCTGTTCCTTCAATGCGGTGGCGAAGCGGTCGCGCAGATCGACGCGCTGCAAGACCGCTGCCTTTTCCTCCGAGGGCGCGGCAAAATCGCCGTACTCGCCGCGTAGTTCTGCAAGGTTGCGCGAGAGGGCGAGCGTGCCGCCGTGCTCGCCCTGCAAACGGAAGTTCATCAACAGGTGCGGCCGCAGTTCGCCAGGTCGCATGGCATCGAGCGGCAGTTTCATCGCCAGCGTCTCCTCCACCGCCCGCGTCAAGGCGCGCAGCAGCGACTCATTGCGATCGGCATCGGTGTCACAGAATCTCTCGGCGAAGTCGTCCAGCGGTTGCAGCCGGTGACGGTATTTCTGTGGCAGCGTCTTCAACAGGGCCAAGACTTTTTCCTTCAGCAGCCCAGGCACCAGCCAATCGATTCGATGAGTCGGTACCTGATTGAGCGCCGTCAGCGGCAGGCTGAGGGTGATGCCGTCAACCGCGGCGCCGGGGTCGTGCTTGTAGGTGAGCGGCCACTTTTCGTTGCGCCAGTCGAAGTGCGGCGGGAAGGCATCGGTGGTGATGCCGGCCGCCTCGTGGCGCATCAGTTGTTCGCGTTCGAGGAAGAGCAGCTTCGCTTCGGCATGCTCGGCCTCGCGCCGCCAGTGGTCAAAAGCCGCCAGNNGACTTGTGCTCGAGGTGCTCGATGTCGCGCATCAGCTTTAGATTGTGCTGGAGGAAGCGCCACTTCTTCAACCAGTCATCAGCGACGTCGCCATGCACCAGTGCCGAACGGATCAGAAGTTCACGAGAGAGCTTCGGGTCCATCGGGCCGTAATGAACCCGCCGTTTCGGATACAGCAGCAGCCCATGCAAGGTTACGCGTTCCCAGGCCACCACTTGCCCGGTGCTCTTCTCCCAGTGGGGTTCGAAGACATGGCTGCGGATCAGGTGGCGACCGACCTCTTCCAGCCACTCGGGCTGGATGTTGGCGATGCAGCGCGCGAACAGGCGCGAGGTCTCCACCAGTTCCGCCGCCACGATCCAGCGTCCGGCCTTCTTGGCCAGCTGAGAGCCTGGATGGATGAAGTACTTGATACCGCGCGCGCCGAGATAGTTGCGGTCCTCCTCGTTCTTCAAGCCGATGTGGCCGAGCAGGCCCGTCAGCAGCGCTTTGTGGATGGCCTCGTAGGAGGCGGCAAGCTGGTTCTCGCGCCAGGAGTGCTCGGTGCACAGCGTATGCAACTGGCTATGAATGTCGCGCCATTCGCGCAGCCGCAGCCAGGAGAGAAAGTTCTGTCGGCACCACTGGCGCTGCTTGTTGCTCGAGTCGTGACGCCAGACTTCGTCGCTGGCGTTCCAGAGCTTGAGCCAGGAGAGGAATTCGGATTTTTCGTCTTTCCATTTCGCGTGCGCCTGGTCCGCGCTGCCGATCGCTTCCTGCGGCCGTTCGCGTGGATCCTGTACCGACAAGGCGGCGGCGATGACCAGCATCTCCTTGAGACAATTCTGCTCGCGTGCGGCGAG
>PMIF01000137.1 GCA_003157035.1 Rhodocyclaceae bacterium | reverse complement strand
TGGATCAGAATGGCACGAAAGTCATTGACGTTGGTGTGCGTCGGTCCGGTCACCACCAGATCGCCGAGCGCGGCAAAGAACTCATAGGCGTTATTGTCAGCCAGAAACGCCGCCGGATCGAGCCCCATCGCACGCGCCCGCGCCAAAGTGTCGGGCCTGACCTGGGCGCCGGCATTTTCTTCGCTGCCGTCGATGCCGTCGGTGTCGCAGGCAATGGCGCTGACCCGCGGTGCGCCATTGAGTGCAATGGCCAGTGCCAGAAGGAATTCCGTATTGCGGCCGCCTCGGCCGCCGCCGGTCACAGTCACCGTCGTCTCGCCACCCGAAATAAGAACGCCGGGCGCCGACCGGGACAGTGCATCGGCGGCCATGGCGCACGCCACCTGGCGCGCCTCGCCCTCGATGGCGTCACCGAGGATGAACGGCGTCACGCCGGCGGCTTGTGCCACGGCCGCAGCGGCCCTCAAGCTGGTCATCGCCGTGGCGATCAGCCGCGTATCGCAGTTGGCCGCACCAGGATCTCCGGGCGCTGGCACGGTCGGCCCCGAGGCGATGTCGGCCGGATCGTCGCCCGGGATATCCGAGATCGCCAGCGTCACCACCCGCGCCGGCATGGCGGCCGCCGCCAGTTTGCCACCCTTGATCGCCGACAGGCGCTTGCGCTCAGCGTTAATCTCTCGGATGCTGGCGCCGCTGCGCAACAGCTCGCGCGTCCGTGCCTGCTTTTCAGCCAGACTGATGCCGGGCGCCGGCAGCGTCATCAGCGCCGAGCCACCACCGGAAATCAACGCCAGCACCAGATCATCGGCAGTCAGTGCCGAAACCAGCGCCAACGCCCGTTGCGCCGCCGCGACGCTGGCGGCATCGGGTACCGGATGCGCAGCTTCGATCACCTCGATGCGCTCGCAGGGCAAGCCGAAGCCGTAGCGAGTGACGACAAACCCCTCCAGTTCACCGGGCCAGTGACGCTCGACCGCTCTGGCCATCGCCGCGGCGGCCTTGCCGGCACCGACGACGACGGTGCGCCCGCGCGGCGGCGATGGCAGGAAAGGCGGCAGGCAAACTTCCGGGTCGGCTGCCGCCAGAGCGGCTTCGAACAAGCTGCGCAGAAAGATGCTCGCCGCGATCGTAGTCATCGCTCACACCGGCGAGGCAAGAACCGGGATCTCGGTTTCGGCACTGCCGGCACGATAGCCGACAAGAATCTGTTCAGCTGCCCACTGCCAGTGCCTGCGGCCGGCGGCGACCGCCACCGCCAGTCCGCTGCGTTCGCCGTCCACCAGCCACCGGTCGTAGGCGTCGGCGAGCCAGGGATAGACTTCCCGGCGCATGCCGTCGAAGTTGGCGAACCAGAAATGCAGCGAGGCAGGGTCGTCGCGGTCGAGCAGCGTCGGCAACGTGCTCAGGCAGTCAGCCAGATTGTCGCGCACCGCCCTCGCCCGCAGCTCCGCGCGACGTTGCGAGCAACTGGCAAGCATGATCTGCCAGTCAGGGCCGAGCAACGCGCCGGCCGCGTGCTCGCCACGCTCGTGCAGGATCAGCGTTTCGGTCTCGCGTTCGGTCATTCGCGTCAGCGCAGCGCCTGGGTTCTCGCCATAGCCGTAGGCGTCGAGCGCCCGCGACAGCGCGCCCGGCGTCTTCTTCATCTCCCAGGCTTCTGCCTTCTCCCACAGCCATTGGCGTAGCGCCTCGCGACGAACGATCACTGTGCCGCCCTGCAAGGCTGCGGGAATGGCCGTGATGTCGCGCGCGTATTCGCACTCGCAGACCAACACCGAAAGGCCGTCATGCTTTTCGACGCGATCCAGGCGGCCGAGAAAGAAGTGCGGCTTATGGAAGCGGCCAATG
The DNA here is from genome assembly GCA_003157035.1 of Rhodocyclaceae bacterium. Lineage (GTDB taxonomy): Bacteria > Pseudomonadota > Gammaproteobacteria > Burkholderiales > Rhodocyclaceae > Fen-999. The sequence continues at coordinate 20,791 of PMIF01000137.1, read as the reverse complement.
CCGGCACCATAGATGAGGCCCTCCGGCAACAGCACCACATTCACCGCCGCCGCCGCGAAGGGATCGAGGCTGGCATCGGCCACCGGCAGGGGAAGGTAGTCCTGCTCGGCCAGGGACTCCCAGAGCGCCTCGCGCTCGTTGATCCAGCGCCCGACCTCGTCCCGCGGCGGCGGCTCGCCCAGCGGCAGTTCCTGCTCCCAGCGGTAGAACTCGCGCATTTCCAGCAGGTAGGTACACAAGCTCACCTCGCGCGCATAGCGGGCGTCGGCGATGTCGCAGTTGCGCTGCACCGCACGCTGTAACGGGACGAAGCCGGCAATCATGTTGCGTCGCGGGGTCGACGGACGCGGCGCCCGCGCCAGGCAGCGACACCCTTGATGATCTCGGAGAAGGGTAGCGCCTCGAGCCCGCCAGGACGATCGCGCGCCATGCAGACCAGCCGATGTACATCGGGTGCCGGGGCGCGGGCGTCGAGTACCTGCTTGAGGCCGTCGAGGCCACCGCACTGGATGCGCATCACTTGCGCGTGCGGCAGGATGCGCTGGGTCGTCGATAGCTTCAGCGCAAAGGCCGACTTTTCTCGCAGCAAACCGGCCAGACGGCCGCACTCGGCTCGGGCAACCGGCACTGTGCAGGCGACGGTGCCGCGTTCGCCGAGCATGCCGGTTTGCGCCAGCGCACAGACAGCGTAGCGCGCCAGCAGCGCCTTCTCGAAGACGCAGGGCAGGCGATTGATTTCACCACGCGCGTTGCGAAGAGCCGTGTCGCTCATCGGTACTCCATTACCAGCTCTAGCGCCGCTCCGGCGCGATAGGCCAGGCTAGTAGTCGTCGCCGACCGTAGGTTCTGGCTCCCTGACCTGTTGGAGCAGATCTTCCGCCTGAAGTTCGTTAGTGGCGAGAATCACCTTGACCGTAACGTTGGCGGGGAGATCACCTTCGCGGCGCCAGCGCTTGGCTTCAGCGGATGCTCCCTTGAAGGCATCGAACTGGCTGATCTTATTCAGCTGCTTGAGCGGGCCAACCTGAGTAATCCTGTAGAGGTAGTACGGCATCGTTGCTCCTATTCGACATATCGCTTCACCGCCCGCCGGCGGCCGGGCTTGCTCTTCTGGATGATGACACCTTTGACCGGCGCCAGGTCATCGATCGTTGCGGTCGCATAGGCCGGATTCAAGGCCTTGAGCTGCCAGGCCGCGGCGGTGCGCACCAGTTGGCGAAAGATCCATTCCCCATCCAGCTGGGCGAGGACGAAGGCGCCGTCCGTCGCCACACCTTCCGGCTCGATGATGATCACGTCACCTTCGACGAACTCTGGCGCCATACTGTCGCCCAGGACCATCAGCGCGAAGCTCTCGGCCTCGCCGCAATCACCGCCTGCGGCCGGCAGGCTGACGATGGCAATGGTTCGCTCGCTCATTGTGCCCAGGCAGCAATCACGTGACAGCGGCAACGATCCGTTCAGCCGCCACTCCGACCGCCAGCAGTCCGGCGCGAACTGCGTCGACAAACGTCTCGCCCCCAGCCAGGTAGAAGTCCCAATCTTTCGGATCAGCCGTCTCAGCCTGCAGCCGCTCGACGGCGGCACGACCCGCGCTTGCCTGGTCGGCGCCAGCAACGGGGCAATAGTGGAAATTATCGAGCGCTGCGGCCCAGGCGCGACATTGCTTGGCCTGGTACTGTCCGCCCGGACGCGTCGCCGCCCAGAACAAGGCCAACTCGGGCGCTGTATCCATTGCCTGGGCATGCTCGATCAGCCCGTGCACCGGCGCAAAACCGGTGTCGCAACAGACGAAGGCGACGGCGCGCGGCGACTTCTGGTCGAGGACGAACTCGCCGTAAGGTCCCCAGACGCTGACCGAGTCGCCCGAGTGAATCGCGCCGGCAAACAAGGCTACCGCAAAGGCATCGCCGGCATCGGCCTGGGCGCGGGAAATGTGGAACATCAGATTGCGCTCATCGCAAGGACAGGAGGCGATCGAATGCTCGCCGCGGCAGTCGCCGCGATTGCTGTAGATGCCCAGTGTCACGCGCTGGCCGGCCAGGAAGCGCAGGCGATTGGTGCGCGGTGACTGCAAGTTCAGGAGATAGGTGTGCTCGTCGAGTGGTGAAACACTCTTGACGCGGGCGACGATCTGCTGTTGCGGAATGTCCGCCGCCGTCACGGCCTCGATCATTTCGATGACCAGATCGCTAACCGCCGTATGCGAACAGAGCAGCGTGTATTTCTGCGCCTGTTCGGCGGCCGAAAGTGCATAGTCGTAGGCGTGCACCTGGCGGACCTCGCCTTCGATCACGCGCGCCTTGCATAAGCCGCAATTGCCGTTACCGCAGCCGTAGGACGGCGCCAATCCCGCATGCAGAGCCGCTTCGAGAATGGTCTCCGAACCCTCGACGAAGAACTCGCTGCCCGAGGGGCGAACGGCAACGTGGGCGGCCACGACGCGCAACACCTCGTCCATCACCGCCACCCGATCGACCGGCTCCTGGCTGCCGAGCACTGCCGCCAGGCCATCCTCCAGACTTCTTTGCAAGTCGCGAATTGCCGGCGAGTCGCTCGCCGACGCGGCCATCCTGTCCTGCAGGCTCTCGATCAGATCGTGGTAGCGCGCCAGGTGCCGACGGACGTCAGCCAACTCGTTGCTCTGGCCGAACAGCCGCTGGGCGAGGATTTCCTTGGTCGGCAGGATGCGCTCGCGACCACACTTGGCGGTGGTGAAACCGGCCAGCGGCGTCGTCGGCTCAAAGACCCCTGAATCCTCAAGCCGCAGATCGGGATAGCGACGCAGCAGGTCCTCGCTGGCGATCATGCCGTCCTGGGAGACGAGCTCGCCATCACGGACCTGCCGTTGCAAGGTGTGCCGCGAAACACCGATCAACTGGGCGGCTCGCGATAGAGTCAGCAACTGGGTCATAACAGGCCTCGCGGTTTTTCGATGAGCGCCGCCAGCATAGCGCGATTTCCGCCTGGCGATCTTGTGCCGCATAATGCCCGCATGGATCGAACGCTCTCCATTCTGGTCGTCGAGGACAACCCCGACCTGGCCGCCAATCTGATCGACTACCTGGGCGCCCGCGGCCATATTGTCGACGCCGCCGGCGACGGCAACACCGGCTTTCGCCTGGCCTGTGAGCGCAATTTCGACGTCATCCTGCTCGACCTGATTCTGCCCGGCATGGACGGCATCAGCCTGTGCCGGCGCCTGCGCGAGGAAGCCGGCCGGGCGACGCCGATACTGGTGCTGACGGCGCGTGACAGTCTGGAAGACAAGATCACCGGCCTCGAGGCGGGTGCTGACGACTACCTGGTGAAGCCGTTCGCCCTGCGCGAAGTGGCCGCTCGCGTTCGCGCCCTGGCCCGACGGGCTCAGGCCGCCTCGCCGGCAGTGCGCCTGAGCGTCGACGAACTGGTGTTCGATACCGCCACCTACCGCGTCAGCCGCAACGACGCGGCGATCGAATTGCCGCCGATCCCCCTGCGCCTGCTCGAAGCGCTGATGCGCGCGTCACCCAAAGTGGTCAGCCGCCAGGAGCTGGAGAAGGCGGCCTGGGGCGATTCGCCACCTGATTCCGACGCCCTGCGCGCGCACCTGCACATTCTGCGCAATGCCATCGACCGGCCCTTCGAGCGGCCGCTGCTGCGCACCTTGCGGGGCCTCGGCTGGCAGATCGCCGCCAGCGAAGAGGCCCATGTCCCGTCGGCGTAGCCTGCGCCGCCGCCTGACGCTGGCCTTCGCCAGCCTCGGCGCGGTGCTCAGCCTCTTGTTCGCGGCCGGTATCTGGCTTGCTGCCCATGACGTCTCGCAGCGCCTGATCGATCAAACCCTGCGCGACGAACTCGACGATTACACGGCCCGGCGGACGCGCAATCCACACTCGCTGCCGCCCGACACGGCCGGCCTGCGCGGCTATCTGATCCCGGCCGGCGGCAGCGACGGCGACCTGCCGGCTGCGCTGCGTTCGCTCGCCGAGGGCCAGCATGAGATCGAGCTCAATGGCGTTCCCTATCGCGTCGGCGTCGCTGGCCGCAACGGCGAGCGCTACGTCTTTCTGTTCAGCGAAGAACACCAACGGGCACGCGAACAACGCTTCCTCGGCTACCTGGCGGCCGGCGCCTTGATCATCACGCTGCTCGCCTCGGTGGGCGGCCGCTGGCTTGCCGGGCGGGTCATTGCACCGGTGGTGGAATTGGCGGCGGCGGTGCGCGACGCCCAGCCGGACGATCCTCCGCGTCTGGCTGACCGGCACCAGGCGGACGACGAGATCGCCGAACTGGCACGCGCCTTCGATCACTACCACGCCCGGCTGGCGGCCTTCCTGGAGCGGGAACGCGCTTTCGCCGCCGACGCCAGCCACGAGTTGCGCACGCCGCTGGCCATTATCCGCGGCGCCGCCGAAGTGCTGGCCGACGACCCAAGGCTCAACGAAGCCCAGGCCAACCGCGTCGCGCGGATCGACCGCGCCGCCACGGCGATGGCCGAGCTGATCGCCGCCCTGCTATTGTTGGCACGGGAAGAAACGGCGTCGGTCGACGAGCCGTGCGACGCGGCACATATCGCCGGCGAATGCCTCGAGCGCTATCGGCCGCTGGCAGAACCGCGCGGCACCCAGCTCGCCCTGGTCGCCGATCAACCCGTGTTGCTGCCGGTGCCGGCGGCGATGTTCGCCATGGTGGTCGCCAACCTGGTGCACAACGCCGTCATGCACACAGAGCAAGGTAGTGTCGAAGTCGTTCTCGATGCGCAGGGCATGGTCGTGCGCGACAGCGGCGTCGGCATCCGCGACAGCGAAATCGGCCAGGTCTTCCAGCGCTATTACCGGGGCAGCAGCAGCGGCGGCGCCGGCATCGGCTTGTCGCTGGTCAAGCGCATCTGCGACCGCCACGGCTGGCGGATAGAGCTCGACAGCACGCCATCCGGAACCACCGCCCAGCTACACTTTTGCCCCTGAGTCGTCGCCGCCACTCTCGCCTGGGCGCATTCAGCGTGCCGACGAACCGGCCGGCGCGGCGCGCAGGTACTGTTGCGGCCAGGGCGCTGCCTGGCCGAGCGCCTGCGCCGCATGCAGCGGCCAGTAAGGATTGCGGAGCATTTCGCGACCGAGCAGCACCATGTCGGCCTGACCGCTACGAACAATGTGATCGGCCTGTGCCGGCGAAGTGATCAGGCCCACGGCAGCGGTGGGCACTCCGGCTTCATGGCGCACTCGAGCAGCAAACTCGGTCTGAAAACCGGGGCCGGCGGGAATCTTGGCCGTCGGCAGCAGGCCACCCGTCGACACGTCGATCAAATCGACCCCCAGATCCTTCAGCGTGCGGCAAAGCGCCACGGTCTCGTCGGCGTTCCAGCCACCGTCGAGCCAGTCAGTGGCCGAGAGGCGGATCAACAGCGGCAGCGATTGCGGCCATTCGCGGCGCACGGCTTCGACCACCTGGCGAACCAGGCGCGTGCGGTTGTCGAAACTGCCGCCATAGGCGTCGCTGCGCTGGTTGGCTAAAGGTGAGAGGAATTGATGCAGCAGGTAGCCGTGGGCGGCGTGGATCTCAACCACCTGAAAACCGGCTGTACGTGCGCGCCTGGCAGCGGCGGCGAACTGTTCGATGACACGCTCGATGGCAGCCTGGTCGAGTTCGTGCGGGCAGCCATAGTCCTCGCCAAAGGGCAGCGCCGACGGACCGACGACCGGCCAACCACCCTCGGCGGCAGTCAAGACGCGCTGCGCCTGCCAGCCCAGGCCGACACTTGCCTTGCGCCCGGCGTGGGCCAATTGGACAGCGGCGACGCAACCCTGACGGCGGGCGAATTCGGCGATGCGCGCCAGGGCTTCGATTTGCCCATCCTGCCAGAGGCCGAGATCGCCCGGGCTGATGCGCCCTTCCGGCGCCACGGCTGTGGCTTCCAGAATCATCAGCGCCGCGCCGCCGACAGCGCGGCTGCCGTAGTGGATGAAATGCCAGTCTGCGGCAACGCCGTCTTGAGCCGAGTACTGGCACATCGGCGGAATGCCGATGCGGTTTGGCAGCTTGACATCGCGCAGCTGCAAGGATTCGAACAAATGGGCCATGGACAACTCCAAGATCAGCGACGGCTCAAGTTTAGCCCGCGGACGGCGCCTTGACGCTGCGTTGACGGCGACCTGACTAGACTCGCTACTCTGGTCCGGTCTTGGGCTGAACATTACAATCTGCTAATATTCATGACGTCGACAGTCATTTCGCCGGGCATCGACAGAGCGCCGGCCGAGCCCCAAGTGAAAGCACCCCGCGGCCTGCTGGCCAAANNTTTCCGTTCCTGCTCTGGTGGCCGATGGTCAACCGGGGCACGGCTCGTGACGATCTCATCGCCGGCATTACCGGTGCGCTGATCGTTCTGCCGCAGGGTGTCGCCTTTGCCACCATCGCCGGTCTGCCGCCCCAATACGGCCTCTATGCGGCCATGATGCCGNNGGTCTGGCGCGCATGGGCGCGCTGGTGAACTTCATCTCGCACACCGTGGTCATCGGCTTCACTGCCGGCGCCGCAGTACTGATCGCCGCCAGCCAGGTGCGCAACTTTTTCGGCATCGACATCCCGCGCGGCACGCCGTTCTACGAAATCGTGCACCAGCTCTGGCTACAGCTGGAAGACATCAATCCCTGGGTGCTGACCGTCAGCGCGGTGACGCTCGCCACCGGCATTCTGACCAAGCGCTATGTCAAGAAGGTGCCTTACATGATTGCGGCCATGGTCGTCGGCAGCCTGGTCGCCGAAGCGCTCAACCTGTGGCTGGATCAGGCCAACACCGGCATTCGCACGGTCGGTGCGCTACCGGCGGAGCTACCGCCGCTGTCGATGCCGGACTTCTCCTTNNCTCACCGAAGCGGTGTCGATCGCCCGCGCCATTGCCGTGCGCTCGGAGCAGCGCATCAGCGGCAACCAGGAGTTCATCGGCCAGGGCCTGTCGAATATCATCGGCGCCTTTTTTTCCTCCTACGCCGCCTCCGGCTCGTTCAACCGCAGCGGCGTCAACTACGAGGCCGGTGCGCGCACGCCGCTGGCCTCGGTGTTCGCCTCCGGCTTCCTGGTGCTGGTGCTGTTGCTGGTGGCCCCGCTGGCGGCCTACCTGCCCACCGCCGCCATGGCCGGCATCCTGTTCCTGGTTGCCTGGGGCCTGATCGACTTCCACCATATCCACTCGATCTGGCACACCAGCAAGGCCGAGACGGTGATCCTGGCGGTGACCCTGGTCGGCACGCTGTTCAACCTCGAGATGGGCATCTTCATGGGCGTCTTCCTCTCCCTGGTGATGTACCTCTACCGCAGTTCGAAGCCCGAGATCATCCCGGTCGTGCCGGCGGCGGAAGAAGGCGCCTACCACTTCGTCCGTGCCCGCGGCCGTGCCGAGTGCCCGCAGCTGCGCATCGTGCGGGTGAACGGGCCGATCTATTTCGGCGCCGCCAACTACGTGCAGCAGGCATTGCAGGAGATCGACGAAAACAATCCCTTGCAGAAGTCGGTGCTGATCGCCGCCGCCAGCATGAGCTACGTGGACGTCGCCGGGGCCGAGGTTCTGGCCCAGGAAGCGCGTCGGCGCCGGCGTCTCGGCGGCGGCCTCTACTTCTATCGCACCAGCCGCAGTGTGCACGATTTTCTCCGCCAGGGCGGCTATGACCACGAGATCGGCGAAGGGGCGTTTTTCCCGGTGATGACCAACGTCATTGGCGCCCTTTACTGGACACTCGACCCCGACGTCTGCCGCGCCTGTCGCGTCAAGGTGTTCAGGGAATGCCACGGCAAGCTGCTGCCGGACGGCTTCCGGCGGCAGCGGCTGATGCTGGCCACTGATGGCAGCGAGTTCTCGCACGCGCCGACCGAGATCGCCGTGGCGCTGGCGCGCAAGTTCGGCGTCACGCTCGATGTCGTCACCGCAGTGGAAGCCGAGGCCGATCACGAAAGGGCGCAGGCGCGGCTAGCCACAGCGGTGCGCGAAGGCCTGGTGGCCGGTGTCGACTGCGAGGAGATCATCCGTTACGGCAAGCAGCCGGTGAAAGAGATCGTCGCCGCGACCATCGCCGCCACCACCAACATCCTGATCATCGGTCGCCGGCCGCTGCGCGGCGACATCAAAGAGCGAGTCATCGGCGACGTCGCACGCCAATTCCTCGTCCAGGCGCCGAGTCACGTATTGATCGCCGGCTGGCAAGCGCGCATGTGGACGTCACGCATCGTCTTCGCCACCGACGGCTCCGACTTCAGCGACACCGTGCTCGAACTGGCCACTCAGATCGCCAAGACCACGGCAACGCCCGTGACTATTCTCGCCGTTACCGGCGGCGGTACCTCGCGGCAGGACGCCGAGTCCGACGTCGGCCACAAAGCGGGATTGATGAAGCTCGAAGGCGTCAGCGCGGAGACGCTGGTGGTCGACGGCAGCCCGGGGCCGGCAATCACCAAGGCGGCGCTCGAACTGGGGGCCGATCTGATCATCATCGGCAACCGCCGGCGCAAAGTCAGCCCCGTCGTCGATCACGTCATCGGCCACCTGAGCTGCGCCGTGCTGGTGGTCAATGCCGCCGAGCGCGGAGCACTGCCGGCGGAATAGCCAGCCGAATAGCCGGCCGTCTCGACCAGTGGGGCTTGAGGCCGTTGGCCTGCCTGAAGTGAGTTTCGGAAGTGGCGTCGATGTGCGTCCACGTCGGTTCGCTTGAGCTTAGGTTCGTCGGCCGGCAACCTCCTTGAGCCCTTCCGCTCTGTTTTCGGAGAGCACGCGGCGCAGGAAGGCTTTCAATCAATGCTTTTCCCATTCGCTTGCCACATGTGCCACCTCTTCGGGGTCGAGTAGCTTGAATTTCCGGCCCGAGCCGCAGGGAGCGTTGCGCTCGAGTTTTGGTAGCAACGGAGAAAATATGCGGATAGGCGCCTACGGTTCAGGATTGGATCGACAATCAACCCGCATCTTGCTATGGTTGATAAGGTACATTTCTCGATTCGCGTGAATGATGAATGTGGCCGTGCAATTCTTGGAGTTTGGGGATAACCATGCGTAGTAGTCGACGTCACTTCTTGGTGGCTTCCTTGGCAACGGCCATGCTCAGGAGCCAGGCTTTGGCATTCGCAGCGGATCAGGCTATCCGTTTTGGTACCTTGCCTGTCGTTTCAACTCGTACCGCCTACGAGATCTACCAGCCTTTGCTAAGTCATCTGGAAAAGGTTTCCGGGCGTTCAGTCCACTTGGAAACACCGCCGAATTTCAAGGGCATGTATCAGCGCATCCAGGAAAACGGCTTCGACCTTCTGGTCAGCCCCCCTCATATCGCCCGGCTGGCGCAAAAGAAGCTGGGGTGGCATCCGCTGGTCATGTGCCTGCCCGAACACCATTCCATTTTGCTGGCTATGGAGGACAATGGCCCCGCCAATCTGGAAGCTTTGCGTGGCAGCACTATAGCCGTGCTCGACAACAGCGCGCTGGTCGTGATGATCATGATGGAGGCCCTGAAGAAGAAGGGTCTGGTAATGGACCGCGACTTCAAGGTCATTGAAACACGCAGCTACGAAAGCAGCCAGATCGCCGTCAAGCAGGGGGTGGCTCAGGCCATGGTTGCCCGCAGCCAGGGGTTCATCGACCCAAATTCACGCGACCGGATGAAGGTTATGTTCGAAGCAGGTGCCTTGCCGGGCTATGTTTTCATTGCGGCCCCGTCTACGCCGAAAGACCAGTTGCAGCAACTGCGTACACAGTTGCTGGCCTTCGGCGGCACCCCGGAAGCCAAGCCATTCCTGGAAAAGCTGGGGTATGACGCTGTGGTTGCGGCGACGGAAGTTGCCATGCAGCGCCTGGATCCCTACCTCGACATGACCGAAGCCAAGCTGAAATAATCGGCTCCTGTCTACCAAGCGTGGCCATGAAGCTTTCTCTTCGCGCCAAGCTGATTCTGGGCACGGTACTCATCCAGAGCGCCGTAATGGCCGCGATCATATTCAACGCCAACCGCATCGCACAGAACTTCCTCATCGAACAGGTGCGTGCGCGGGTGGAAACCATCATTCCGCTGTTGAACTCGGCCGTTTCCGGACCGTTGGCGCAACATGATTACTCGACCCTCGGCGAGATCCTGCTTGAGATTCGCAAGGCGCAAACCATCGAGCACATCAGCGTCATGGATATCGATGGACGAGTTGTTGCTGAGGCCGGCGTATCGAAAAGCGAGAATCTGCGTGAGGTGGATGAAGGATTCGAGGACAGCAACAAGGACGGCCATATTGACAAGGAAATGACCATTTCCATCAATGGTCAGGGCGTGGGCAAACTGCATTTCGGCATAGCTGTTGATTTTTTGCAGGAGGCTCGCAACTCGCTCGCGAAGCAGAACGGCCTGATTGCCGTCGTTGGTGTTGTTTCTGCAAGCATCTTGTTATCGCTGTTCAGCTGGTGGCTGACGCGCAACCTGATTCGACTGCGCCTGGCTGCTGAACGCATTGGCAAAGGCGAATACGGAACCGAAAGTGGAGTGTCACCCGCAGAGCATGACGAAATTTCGCTGCTTGCGCGTTCGTTCGATCTCATGAGTCGGCAGATCAGGAACGATCACGATGTCTTGTTGACAGAGATTGAGGAGCGCAAGCGAGCCGAGATGCTTTTGCGTGAAGGCGAGCAACACTTCCGCACGTTGGCGAATGGCGGAAGAACTCTGATCTGGACTTCCGGACTCGACAAACTATGTAGCTACTTCAATGAACCATGGCTGCGATTTACCGGTCGCTCATTGGAGCAGGAGCTTGGCGACGGCTGGGCTGAAGGGGTGCACCCTGATGATTTTGAACAATGCTTGCACATTTACGTTACGTCGTTCGAACAGCGCAAGCCATTCAACATGGAATACCGTTTGCGCAATGCTGATGGGACATACCATTGGATCAGAGACGACGGAAACCCTCGCTATGACAGTCACGGCGACTTCATCGGCTACATCGGGTTCTGTGTGGACATCACCGCGCAGAAGGAAGATGCCGCCGAACTCGAAAGCTATCGCCACCACCTGGAACAGATGATCGAAGAGCGCACGGGCGAGTTGCAGGAAGCCCGTGCGGCCGCCGACGCCGCCAACCAGGCCAAGTCAGACTTCCTGGCCAACATGAGCCACGAAATNNGAAATTCGCACGCCGATGAACGCCGTCATCGGCCTGACCCAGTTGGCCCTCGACACCGACCTGGATGAGCGTCAGCGAGACTACCTGAAGAAGGTACTGACCTCGTCGAAGGCCCTGCTGGGAATTCTCAACGACATTCTCGACTACTCGAAGATCGAGGCCGGGCGACTGGATATCGAGGCTGTCGATTTCTCGTTGGAGGATGTTTTGCGCACGGCGGCCGACCTGTTTTCCGCCCGGGCCGAAGAGAAGGGCCTCGAACTGTTCATCGAGATAGCGCACGGGGTTCCGTTGTCGCTGGTAGGCGATCCATTGCGGCTCAGCCAAGTCATTAACAACCTGGTCGGCAACGCCATCAAGTTTACCCGTGGTGGCGAAGTCCATGTGCGGGCGGAATTGCTGGACCGGACGGAGGACGCTGTGCGCCTGCGCGTGGCCGTGCGCGACACCGGCATCGGCCTGAGCAAGGAACAGGCGGAGCGATTGTTCCAGCCCTTCGTCCAGGCCGACGCAAGCATCACGCGCAAGTTCGGCGGCACCGGGCTGGGGCTCACGATCTCCAAGCGACTGGTGGAACTGATGGGGGGCGAGATTGCCGTTTCCAGCATACCGGGACAGGGCAGCGCTTTTGCCTTTACTGCCAGTTTCGGCATCGGCGCCGCGTCAGTGGAAGCGCGCGCGCGCGGGCAGGGCCTGCAAAACTTGCGCACCATGAAATGCCTGGTGGTGGACGACCAGGAAACCTCGCTGACGATCCTGCGCGCCCTGCTCGAATCCTGGCACTTCGCGGTGACCACCGCCACATCGGGCGACGAGGGGCTGCGGCTGGTAGTCGAAGCCGGTGGGCGAGAAGACCCCTTCGACCTGTTGCTGCTGGACTGGAAGATGCCTGGCATGAGCGGACTGGAACTGGCGAACCGGGTGCGAGAAGCGTCTCACGTCGATCTTGCCATCGACCATCCGCCGACGATCATCATGGTCACGTCTTTCGGCCGCGAACAGCTCCTTAAGGAAGCGGACGCTGCCACCGTCAATGCGATCCTTACCAAGCCGGTGACGCCCTCGGACCTTCTCGACACGTTGATCAGACTCCAGAACCCGGAAGGCGGTTCGGCACCCGTCACCGAAGAGACCTTCCGCGGCACCCGTGCCAGCCTGAGCCACATCCGCGGTGCCCGCATTCTGCTGGTGGAGGACAACGAACTCAACCAGCAAGTGGCCCGGGAGTTCCTCGGCAAGGGTGGCCTGACGGTCACCATCGCCGGCAACGGCCAGGAGGCGGTGGATGCCGTTCAGCGCCAACCCTTCGATGCTATCCTCATGGATCTGCACATGCCGGTCATGGACGGTTTCGAGGCAACCCGCCGCATCCATGCCCTGCCGGGGCTGGAGAACCTGCCCATCATTGCCATGACCGCCGCCGCCATGTCCCAGGATCGGATCGCCAGCACTGAGGCCGGCATGATCGCCCACGTGGCCAAGCCGGTCGATCCCCAGGAACTCGCCGACACGCTGTTGCGCTGGGTCAAGCCCACGCAAGATGAGGTGACGCAGGAGTTTCCCGCCGCGAGCGGGGCTGCCGAAGCTGATGTTATGGCCCTGGAGCGGGCTCTGCCGGGATTTTCGGTGCGACCGGCCCTGGCGCGGATATGCGACGATGTGGCCTTGTACCGCCAGCTGCTGCAGATCTTTGCCCGCAGTCACGCGACCACGGCCGAGCGGATTCTGATGCTAGAAGCCCAGGGTGACGAAGAGCAGCTCTACCAGGTCGCCCATGGCCTGAAGGGGGAAGCCGGCAACATCGGGGTGGACGCCATCCGCCATGCCGCCGACGCACTGGCCGTCGCCGTCAGGAACAAGGCCAGGGACCATTACGCTGTCCTGGCCGGGGCGCTGGCCGCCAGCTGCGCGGCCAGCGTCGCACTGCTGGGCCGGCTTGTCGCGTCGCCACCGGCAGTGGAGGCCTCTGGCGCCCAACCGGAGCGGGAGATTCGGCTGGAGCGCGTTCTCCCGCTGCTTCAGCAACTGGCCTCGCTCCTGGAGGTAAAGAGCCTTCGGGCTGGCGAAGTGGTCTGTGAAGCCGTCGCCCTGCTCGAAGGAACCGCCCTGGCCGGCGATTTTCTTGACATCGACAATTGTGTCCAGGAACTTCGCTACGACGTCGCCTTGGCGAAGCTGCAAGTTCTTCTCGAAGATCTGCCCCAATCATGAACGGCGAAGTTTCCGCCAAGCCGAGTGTCCTGATCGTCGACGACCATCCGAACAACATCAAAGTGCTCGGCGCCGCCCTGGCCGACAACTACGAAATCAGCTTTGCCACCAGCGGTGCCGAAGGCCTGGAGCTTGCCTGCCGCTGTCCGCCCGACCTGATCCTGCTCGACGTGATGATGCCCGGCATGGATGGGTTCGAGACCTGCCGGCGCTTGCGCGCCGACTTGCGGCTGCGCGATATCCCGGTGATTTTCATCAGTGCGCTGGAAGACGTGGCCGACAAGGTCAGGGCCTTCCAGGCCGGCGGCAACGACTATGTCACCAAGCCGTTCCATCTGGAGGAAGTCAAGGCACGGGTGTCCACCCACGTGGACTTGTACCGCGTGCGGCGGGAGCTGCGGGATCGCGAAGGCAATCTGCGGCAGAGCCTGGCCGAACTCGGAACCGCCCACGCCAAGCTCAAGGAGATGAGCAGCCAGCTGCTGCAATCGGAGAAGATGGCCTCCATCGGCCAGTTGGCAGCAGGCGTTGCCCACGAAATCAACAACCCCATTGGCTTCATCAACTCCAATCTGGGAACGCTCAAGAAGTACATCAATAACCTGTTGCAGCTCCTGGAAGCCTATGGCACCCTTGAAGCGGTCGCTCCGGCGGAGCTGCGGCAGCAGATCGAGGAGGCAAAGCGGAAAGTTGATCTTGAATTCCTGCGCGAGGATATCGTCGGCCTGATCGCCGAATCCGTCGAAGGCGCGGGACGGGTGCAGCGGATCGTCAAGGCCCTGCGGGACTTCTCCCACCCCGGCGAGTCCGAATGGCAGGAAGCCGACGTGCATGCCGGACTTGAGAGCACCCTCGGCGTGGCGTGGAACGAGATCAAGTACAAGGCCGAGGTGATCCGCGATTACGGCGAACTGCCGTCGGTCGAGTGCCTGCCGTCCCAACTCAATCAGGTATTCCTCAACCTGCTGGTCAATGCCGCCCAGGCGATAGGGGAACGCGGACAGATCACGCTGCGCACGCGCCACGAAGACGATTGGGTCAGCATCGCCATCAGCGACACCGGCAGCGGTATCGCGCCGGCGATCCGAAAGCGGGTGTTCGATCCATTCTTCACCACCAAGCCAGTGGGCAAAGGTACTGGCCTCGGATTGTCGTTGGCCTATGGCATTATCACGAAACACGGCGGGCGCATCGACGTGGAGAGCGAGTTGGGCAAAGGCTCGACCTTCACGGTTCGACTACCGGTTCATCATATTGAGGAACAGCCTGCTTGTTGAGCTACCCATCCCCTTTGGCAACAATTTCCTGGAATTTGTCGCGCTTTGACGCATAGAACAGGAATGCGTCCCGGATATGTTCGCGCAGCGCCGCGTCGTCCCATGGTTTGGTGAGAAACTTGTAGATAGCGCCACGGTTGACAGCATCGATGACGGACTTCAATTCCGTGTAGCCGGACAACACGATGCGGATGGTGTCCGGGTACATGTCTTTCACCCGGCCGAAGAATTCGGTGCCAGTCAACTCCGGCATGCGCTGGTCGGAAACGATCACTTGCACCTTGTTGAGCGCAAGCAGTCTGAATGCGTCAGCCGCGCCGTTGGCAGTCAGGATCCGATAGCCATCCCGTCTCAGCAGCCGTTTAAGTGCCGTGAGGATGTACTCTTCATCGTCGACGATCAGCAACGTACGCCCTTGCTCCTCCTCATTGTCTTCGACTATTTTCAGGGTTTCGCCAGCACGCAGAAGATCGGCAAACTTGTCGGCCGGTACGGGGCGGCTGAAGAAATAGCCCTGGAAGCGGTCACATCGATGACGCCGCAGCAAGGAGAGTTGGGCTTCGGTCTCCACTCCTTCGGCAACGACAGTATGCTTGAGGCTATGGGCCAGGTTGATCACCGAAAAGGCGATCGCCGCATCGTTCGCATCGGAGGTGATGTCCTGGACGAAAGACTGGTCGATCTTCATGGTATTGATAGGAAAGCGCTTCAAGTAATTGAGGCTTGAGTACCCGACGCCAAAATCGTCCAGGGAAATACGCACGCCGATCGCCGCTAACCGGTGCAGCATGTCGATGGTCTCCTGGGGGTCCTGCATTGCGGCGCTTTCGGTGATTTCCAGTTCGAGGTATTGCGCCTGAAGATTGTTTTCCCGCAGGAGCCGGCTTACCAGGTCGGCGATGGCCTCATGCTGGAATTGCCGTGCGGACAGGTTGACCGCGATGCCAAGATCGGTGAACCCCTCGTCTTGCCATGACTTGAGTTGCCTGCACGCGGTCTCGATTACCCAGGCGCCGATTGGAATGATCAGCCCCGTTTCCTCGGCCAAAGGAATGAAGTCGTCGGGAGAGATCATCCCCGCCGACGGATGGCACCAGCGGATCAGCGCCTCGGCACTGACGATCCGGCCTCGATCCACTTCCACCTGCGGCTGGTAATAAAGGATGAACTCCTGGCGCGTCACGGCCAAACGCAGTTCGGCCTCCAACGCAGTGCGTTTGTCCAAAGCCGTCTGCATGGCTGGGTCGAAGAAGCGCAGTGTGTTGCGCCCGGCATTCTTCGCCTTGTACAGGGCCAGGTCAGCGTGCTTGAGCAGCGTTTCGATCGGCTCGTTATGATTCTGAAACAGCGTGATGCCGAGACTCGCCGTGCAGTGGAATTCATACCCATCCAGGTCATAGGGAAGCGCCAAAGCGATGCGCACCTTCTCGCCCACCTGCCGAGCCTCGACAGCCGCCTCGGCAATCACCGTGCTGAGGTTTTCCAGCACCAGCACAAACTCGTCGCCGCCCAGTCTGGAAAGCGTGTCGCCCGCCCGCACCTCGCCTTGCAGACGTCGCGCCGCCTCCTGGAGCAACTGATCGCCGACGTCGTGGCCGCGCGTGTCGTTGAGTGTCTTGAAGTTGTCCAGATCCAGGAATAGCACCGCCGCGTAATGTCTGCTGCGACGGCTGACTGCCAGCGCCTGCCGCAACCGATCGTGGAGCAGCCGGCGGTTCGGCAGGAGCGTCAGCGGGTCGTAGTAGGCCAGGCGATGAATCTCGGCTTCGGCCTCTTTGTTGGCGGTGATTTCGGAGAAGGTTCCGACGTAGTGAGTAGTCGCGCCATCGGCGGCGGCAACGGCGGAAATGGTTAGCCATTCGACGTAGATCTTGCCATCCTTGCGCCGATTCCACATCTCGCCCTGCCAATAGCCTCTGCTTCGCAGCACCTGCCACATCTGGTGATAAAACGTTGCGTCTTGTCGACCGGACTTGAGTAGGGCCGGCGTCTTGCCGATCGCCTCTTCGGCGCTATACCCGGTCAAATTCGTAAAGGCTCGATTGACCCGCAGGATGACGCCAGCGGTATCGGTGACAATCATGCCTTCCTGGGCTTCGAAGGCGATGGCGGCAATGCGCAGTTCCTCTTCCGTGTGCTTTTGCACGCTGACATCGGTCAGGGCAATGCGTATCGAGGGTGCCTGCTGTTCCCCAGCCGATCGTGTGTAGTCCAGCCGGGCATGGAAAGAGCTACCGTCGCCGCGCTTCATGGCGAGTTCGCACGTCTGTCGGTCGGATTGCTGCAACGCACCCGGGAGTAGTCCATACCAGAAATTGCTGTCCGCGGGCGCGACGAAGCGGCCGAAACGGCGCCCAATCAAACGCCGACGATTTACCCCCAGCAGCCTGGCCCCGGCGAGATTGATCTCGGCGATCAGGCCAGATTCGGTGATGGTGAGATAGCCGACCGGGGCAAACTCGTAGAGGTCGACGTAGCGGTCGCGGGATGCTTCCAACGCGATCTGCGTTTGGCGTAGCGCCTCGTTCTGCATCTCCAGCTCGATCTGATGCACTTGCAGTTCGTGCAGCAAGTCGTCTGCCGGGCCAGCCGGCGCTTCAGCTTGCGCGCCCTGGGCGAGTTTCGCTTCGGCAGCTGCCCGCAATTTGTTCACAGCGTTGCTGCCTGTTCCATCGCCAGCAAGATCAACGGCGGCTGATCCGCAGCAGTGATGATCTGACGGGCGTTGAGCAGCATCCGGCAATGGCCGATCACCGGAAAATCCTCTTCCATCGCATAGTCTTCCATGGCCTGATCTTGCGGCAAGATCTCTTCCAGCAGTTTGTGCAACGCCGGTATGTCCCATTGGCCATTGCCCAGTTCATAGAGGCAACGGCCGACGACATCCTTGGGCAGGAAGCGAAAGCGCTGGTAGAAGGCGCGACTGGCGGAAATCACTTTCATTTCGGCGTCCAGTACCAGCAAGGGCTCCCGCACGGTATCGATGATGTTGTCGGCCAACAGCCGCGCCGCCCGTGCCTTGGCGTCCGCTTGGGCACGGGCGCTGATATTGGTGAAGGCCAGCACCACGCCGTTGATGACGTTGTCGAGCGTGCGATAGGGCTGTAAACGCGCCAGATACCTGGCGCCACCAACCGTCCGCACTTCCTGTTCGCAAGGCACCAGGGTATCGAGGACGGTCTGTGCCTGAGCCAGCAGATCTTCTCCCTCCAGGTTGGACTTGATGTTGGCTAAGGGCCTGCCGATATCCGACTCCACCAGGGGATAGACTTGCACCGCCTCGCGAGTGAAGCGGCGGATGACCAGATGCTCGTCGATGAATATGGTGCCGACGCTGAAGTTGTCGAGCAGGTTCTTCATGTCGTTCTGCATGCCCGCCAGTTGCTCGATCTTGGTCTGCAGTTCGGCATTTACGGTCACCAATTCTTCGTTGACGGACTGCAGTTCCTCCTTGGAGGTTTCCATTTCTTCGTTGGTCGATTGCAACTCCTCGTTGGAAGACTGCTGCTCCTCGATGGTGGCTTGCAGATTTTCCCTGGTATAGGCCAGGTCGCGCTCCAGTTCCTCGGCGCGTCGCTCCGCGGCCGCCACGGCACCCCGCTTGCCTCGGACCAGCCTGGCAGGCTGCGGCCGCACCACATCCTGAAAACTCACCAGCAGCAGGCCCTGGCTGGCATCCGGGCCGACCAACGGCCGTACGCTCAGACTGATGGTCTGAAAGTCGCCGCCGGTCTTCACCGACACTTCCCGCCCCAGGGTGGCCGCGCCGTTGTTGGCGGCAGCATTGACGGCACTTCGCAAGTCCAGTTGCAGACCTTCGCGTGCCATGTCCACGACATTGAGCGTCGCCTGGCCGGGGGCCGGGCGCAGATACTTGCCGGTATCGCCTTGCACGTAAAGGATGTTGCCCTTGGCGTCGGCCACCACCGAGGCGGGCGCGTAGGACTGGAGCAGCGCCCGGCGGGCGAGTTCGGCAAAGTTGATCTCCTTTGCAACCTTCATCGTCGCCTCGGGTGTCTTGCCGCGTGTAGGCGTCCAGGACAAGCCGCTGCCAAGCTCGGCGAGTGAGGGTGCAACGGAATGGATAGCACGATAGAACTTCCATTTGCGGCTCACAGCGGCAAACAGCTCGGGGTGGCCGCCGATACTTTCCGACGGCGACAGGAACAGTATGCCATCCGGCTTCAGCGCGTAATGGAAGGCCGGAATCAGGCGATCTTGCAGTTCCGGCTCCAGGTAGATCATCAGATTGCGGCAACTGAGCAGGTCGAGCTTGGTGAAGGGCGGGTCCTTGATGATGTTCTGGACGGCGAAGACCACCATCTCGCGAATCTCTTTCTTGACCCGGTAGCCGGACTCGTCCTTGACGAACCAGCGGTGCAGTCTCTCCGGCGTGAGGTCGGCAGCGATGTTGGGCGGGTAGCAGCCGGCCCGCGCCAGTGCCACGGCATCCTCGTCGAGGTCGGTGGCGTAGATCTGGATCTTGAAATTCTGCTGCGTCTCGTCGAGAAACTCGCGCAGCAGGATGGCGATCGAATAGGCCTCCTCGCCGCTGGCGCAACCGGCGATCCAAGCGCGGAACACATAGTCCTGCGGTTTTGCCGCCAGCAATTGCGGCAGGATCTCCTGCTTGAGGACGACGAAGGCCTCCGGATCGCGGAAGAAACTGGAGACATTGATCAGCATTTCCTTGAACAGCATCTGCGCCTCGGCCGGATTCTCCTTCAGGTAGCGGCCGTAGATATCCATGTCATCGACGTTATGCTGCGCCATGCGCCGTTCGATACGGCGCCTCAGGGTGCTCTTCTTGTAGAGCGAGAAATCGTGACCGGTGGCGGTACGCAGCAGCGACAGGATGCGGTTCAAATCGCCCGGCCCCTTGGCGTCCGAAACGGCTGGAGCGACCGGGTGGCCATCCTCCGAGCGGACGGGAAGGCGACGCATGATGGCCAGCAGTGCGTCCGGTATCTTGTCCACGGGCAGGACATGGGTGGCGTAGCCGGCCCGGATGGCGCTGGTCGGCATGCCGTCGTATTTGGCCGTACTGGGCTCCTGGACCAGGGTGACGCCACCGGCGCCGAGAATGGCGCGCAACCCCAGTGTGCCGTCGGTGCCGGTACCGGAGAGGATGACGCCAACGGCGTTTTCGCCCTGATCCTCGGCCAGGGAGCGCAGAAAGGCGTCGATGGGCATCCGGTGGCCGCGCGGCAACTCCGGCTCCGAGAGTTGCAGCATGCCGTGGAAGATTGCCATGTCGCGGTTGGGTGGGATGATATACACGGTGTTGGCCAGCACGACCACCTGGTCAACCGTCTCCACGACAGGCATGGTGGTACAGCGCTGGATGATTTCGGTGAGGATGCTGACGTGACTGGGATCGAGATGCGGCACCAGCACGAAGGCCAGGCCGCTGGCCGGCGGCATAGTGCGGAACAACTGCTCGAAGGCTTCCAGCCCGCCGGCGGAGGCGCCGATACCGACAATAGGAAAAAGGGGGGTCTCTTGTCTGAGAGGGATCTCTGTTAGTAAGTTAGAAGTTNNTCTGGTGGTCATGCTCTGGTCCTCGGCGCCACATTGGACTATCTTCTTTGGATACTACTCCATCCACAATAGCGATCCGCCGAATACTTCAATGGCCGATCTTCTGCGTCAATAGGTCGCTCGCGCCGATGCCGCGCTCTACGCCTCAAGAACCAACGGTCGCAATCGTGTGACCGTGGCGATGGCCCGTTGATGTGGTAGGGTAGGTTGGCCAGAGGCCGGAGTTCGCGAAAGTCGTCGCCGGCTAAGCGGAGTGGGATGGAACGACNNAGCGTTTCACAACGAATTCACGGTTGCCCGGGAGAGAAAATGTTCAACGCGCGTCTAAAGCAAGAAATCGCCAATCTGGGTGATCGTCTCAGGCGGGCCGAGACTGAGCGCGAAAGCCTGCAAACCGAGGTCGCTGATCTGCAAGGGAAACTTGCCGGTGCAGAGGCCGGCGCCGTGACCTTGCGTCGTTGCGAGTTTCTGGCCGGCCTGTTCCAGAACATGCAATCGTTTGCCGCGACGCTCACCGAATTCCAGCAATCGATGGCGGGGCTCGCCAACGGACTTAAGGCCGAGAAGAGTACAGCAATAGAAGCTTCCAGCACCTCCAGTGCCAATCGCGTGGCGATGCAGAAGATCGTCGACAACCT
>PMIF01000035.1 GCA_003157035.1 Rhodocyclaceae bacterium | reverse complement strand
TCCCGCTTGTTCTGCCCGTCCGGCTTCACGCGCACAGCCTCGGGCTTGGCATGCACTGCCGGCGTCGGAATCAGTGGGCGAAGCATTTCGAAGGCCATGTCCTGCCTCCAGCATCAACTTTCTTTCGGGTTAAAGCGCGAACGCCCGGCCAGACCTTCCGCCCGCCAAGCGTTCGCATTTCCTGAATTCGATTAGTAAGGAACAATTCTCTGTCGACTTCTATAACGACAGGAATCGGCGATGCTTGAGCGCCGCTTGAGCGCATATGACAGGCAACAAAAAAGCGCCCCGAGAGGCGCTTTTCTGCTGAATCGTTGGCGGAGTGGAAGTAGTCACAAGCGAACCCGTCTCTGGACACCTTGACGCTGCCGTCACTTGGATACCGTCTTCGGATTGATCCCATACCGGGTCGCCAGCGTGTTCAAGCTCTCTTGACTGTAGGTATCGCTCGACGCACTGCCTCTGTTGTTCGGGCGCTTCCATGCAGTATTTGTCCCATAAGTCCTCCCTCCGTAGCTGGTCATAAATTACACCAGCACACTGTGGGACTAAACACCTAGGACACCCCGTCCCAGAAACAGGTCTTGAGCGGAAAGACGACAGACTGGTAGTAGTCGCGCAGTTGCATGATCTCGAAAGCCACGGGAAACGGAAAGCCCTGGCGATTGCCTCGGCGATCCACCAACAGATCGTCGAGGTAGCGATCGAGCAAACGCGGTGTTTTCCACATGCAGGCAATCTGATTCGCGACATGGGGAAAGGCCTCGGCCATTTGGCGCGGGGCACGCTCGGCCGGCAACCCGGCCAACCATTCCGCTGCGGCCGGCGAGAGTGCAGGTGGGCTGCCTGTCGAGGCAGAGTATGAACTGGTGGCGGTCATCGGGCGTCCTTTCCGGAAGAAGGAGCAGGTCGGAATTTCCTGTCTGTAGGGATAAACGGAAACTGCCCAGCGAACGGATCACGAACCGCGAGCAACGGCCGGAGCGATCGATCGGATAGCCGATGCGATTGCAGATTGGGTAATATTCGGCCACTCGGTGGCGTTGATCCGCAATCCGGGTTTGTTTGCCTTCTGTCAGGATGCGGGATGCAGTCAATCAACCCCACGAACGTAATTCGATGATCGCCCAGACCGTCACCCGCTTGATCGATGCCGCCTGCCGTGGTGACCTGACCGCCCGCGACCAGCTCTATGAAGTTCTCTATCGGGATCTGTCCCGCATTGCCCGGTCCCACCTTGCCCGCTCGGGCAGCACGCTGGATCCCACTGCGGTCATCCACGATTCGTTCCTGCGCATGGAACGCTCGCTGGGCAATGGCGAGTTTCTGAACCGGAAATACTTTCTGGGCTATGCCTCGACGGTCATGCGCAGTGTCATCGTGGACTACGTGCGCGAACGCAAGGCCGACCGGCGCGGAGGTGGGGAAGCCAACCTCACGCTCGGAACTCACATCGTCAATCTCGCCTCGGTCGAAGGAGATGTCCTGGGCATTCACGAGGCGTTGTCGGCCCTGGCCCGCGCCGATGAACGTTGCCACCGTGTCGTCGAGATGCGCTATTTCGGTGGTCTCACCGAAGAGGAAGTCGCCGACGCGCTGGATGTCTCAGTGCCGACCGTCAAGCGCGACTGGCGCAAGGCACGGGCTTTTCTCTTCGATTACATGAGCAACGCGGGATGACGAAACCGGGGCATCGTGGGGTGCCAGACACGTCCACAACCGATGTGCTGGCACTCTTCGATCGCTGGCTCGATCTCCCGGAATCCGAACGAAACGAAGAACTTGAACGAATTCGTCGCCTGGACGCCGGAGCTTACAGACGGCTCCAGGAGTTGATTGCCGCCGACACCGAAGTCCAACGACAACCGTTCCTCGGCAATTCGGCGGTCAACGACGCCCTGCGTACGCTGGCAACGATCCCCACAGCGGAAGCCGAGTTGGCGGGTATCCGTCGTGCCGGGCCCTGGACCTTGCTGAGCAGCCTCGGATCCGGCGGCATGGGCAGGGTCTGGCTCGCCCGCCGGGATGATGGGCTCTATCAGGGCCAAGTCGCGATCAAGATGCTGCATGAAACCGCAGCCGACGATTTCTCGGCCGAGCGATTCAGGCGCGAAGGCCAGATCCTGGCTCGCCTGGCGCATCCCAACGTTGCCCGCCTGCTGGATGCGGGAACCTTGCCGGATGGCCAGTGCTACCTGGTGCTGGAATACATCCGCGGCGAACGCATCGACCACTACTGCGATCGACGACGACTCGACATCAAGTCCCGCGTCCGCCTGTTCGACCAGGTATGTTCCGCCGTCGGCCATGCGCACGCCAACCTCGTCGTTCACCGCGATCTCAAGCCGGCCAACATCCTTGTTGAGGAGAACGGCACCGTCAAACTGCTCGACTTCGGCGTCGCCAAGCTGATCCAGGGGCACGCCGACGAAACGGAAGAGTCACCCCTGACGCGCCTAGCCGGCGCCGGCCTGACGCCCGAATATGCGGCGCCGGAACAGATCGAGGGTGATGCCATCACCACGGCAACCGACGTCTACTCCCTCGGCGTGGTGCTTTACGATTTGCTGTGCGACCGGCGCCCTTACGGCAACGACTCCGCGTCGCCAGCCAGATTAGCCCGCCACATCGTCGAGACAGCGCCGCTGCCGCCATCGGCCAACTTCGTCGGGCCAGCCAGCGACGCGCAGCAGGAGGCGGCGCGGAATCGCAACACCACACCGGAGCGCCTGCACCGTCAGTTGCGTGGCGATCTGGACAACATTCTCGCTAAAGCACTGCGCAAGGCGCCGGCAGAGCGATACGGATCGGTATCGGCGCTGCAAGCGGATCTCCACGCCTACCTGTTGGACCGGCCGGTCGCGGCGCGTCCCGACAAGCTCGCCTATCGTCTGCGCAAATTCATTCATCGCAACCGGCTGGCCGTTGCCGGCGCCACCCTGGTGGCACTGCTGCTGGTCGGCGCCGCAGCTGTGACGCTCTGGCAGGCCCGCGTCGCCATTGCGGAACGGGCCAATGCCGAGCAGCAGGCGAGCATCGCCCGCCAGCAGGCGCTGCTCGCCGAAAGCCAAAGCGAACTCGCCACCGCGGCAGCCACGCGCGCGGCAAAGGAAGAAGCCAGGGCCAAGGAACAGCAGGCACAAGCCGAGCGCTACCGCGCGAGTGCCCAGAAGGAAGCACAGCGAGCCCAGGAGCAGGAAGTCGCCGCCCGTCACCAATCGCAATTGGCAAGGACCGAATCGGCAAAGGCAAAGGCGGTCAAGGACTTCATGATCGACATCTTCCGCACCAACCTGCCGGCGGCGGGCGACATCGAGAAAGCGCAGCAATTGACCGCGCGCGAGCTGCTGGAAACCGGCAGCGCGCGCATCGGCGTCAAGTTCGCCGACCAACCCGAAGTGCGCACCGAGCTGCTCGACATCGTCGGCGAACTGTTCTACCGCCTGGGCGACCAAGCCAAGGCCAAGCAACTGACGCTGGAGCGCATCGCGGTTCTCGACCAGGTGCGCGATAACCAGTCGGGGTACAAGCTGGATAGCATCAATAACCTGAGCTTTCTGGCTTGGGCAGCGGGCGATACGGCGGGGATGCGTGAAGCGACCCGGATGCGCGAAACGGCGGCACAAACCGATCCGCTTACTGGTGCCGGCGCACTCGACGAAAGAGGCATCGACCTGGTCCGGCGGGCCCGGGCGGAACTCTATGGCCATCCCGGGGCGGCGCTCGCCCTGGCCAGCCAGGCCGTAATGGAATTTGCCAAGATCGATCACATTAACGTTGCGAGCAATTATCGCGCTGGAGCGTTGGAAATCGTCGCCAAGTCCCAGGCGCTTCTGGGGCGGTACGACCTCGCCCTGGCGGCGGCCGAGGCCGCTCGTCGGGAAGTCCGACGTCTGTCACCCGAGGATCGTTTCATCGTTGCATTGAGGACGGGCCTGGTCGGCCAGATGGAGCGGCTAGCCGGCATGACGACGGCCGGCGAACAAACGTTGCGTTCAGCCTTCGCCGGCTCTGCCCGCACGCTGGGGCGGACACATCCGGAGACCCTGGTCCTGCAGTCGCAACTGGGCGCCCTGCTGCATGCCGGCCCTCGGCGCGCCGAGGGGCTGGCGATGCTCACCGAAGCCGCGCAACGTTCGGCGCGCGCCGTTGGCCGCAACGCCATCGAGGACGCGCGCATGCGCCTGGAGCTGTCCCAGGCCTGGTTCGACGAAGGGAACTTTGCCGATGCCAAGCGAGAAGTCACGGCCGTTGCCGAAACCTTGCGCAGCAATCGGGACCTGCGACTGCTGCTGGCACAGGCACTACTGTTGCAAGCGCGCCTCCATTCGGTGAGCGGCGAGAACGACGAGGCCGTTGCGGCGGCTGACGAAGCCCTGGCGATCTACGTCGACACCCTGGGCGAGAAAGCTCCTGCCGTCGGCCTGGCGCACGTGATCAAGGCCGAGACCCTGGCTCGCGCCGACAAGATCGGCAACGCACGGCTCGACCTGGAGGCCGCCGAAGGCATTGCCGAAGGTACTGGCCTGCGTTTTCCCGGATTCAAGCTCGAGCGTGAACTGCTGACGGCGGACCTGGAACTTTGGCGCGGAATGAGAACCGAGGCGGCTGAGCACCTCGAGCCCATCGTCACCAGTATCGACGAGCACGTGGAACGGAACTACCACCGCTCGCTGCTGGCCTGCGCCCTGCTTGGGCTGGGACGCGCCCAGTTCATCCGCAACGACCTCCCGCGCGCCCGCGCCGCGCTCGAACGCGCCGTCGCTCTGCGTGGCGATCTCGGTCCACCCGACAACCCATGGCTTGCCGAGGCGCGCGTCGCCCTGGCGGATGTGTTGATCTCGCAGGGCGAAGTCCAGGCCGCACGCTCGCTGCTCGACCAGGCCGAGGCGGCCTTTGCGCGCCACGCACCGCTGAGCCATTACTTCCTGTATCCGTTCGAAAAGGTGCGCCAGCGACTGCCCTGAAAGGGAAGTTCTCCTCGCCCGACCCCGGTCCGCACCGTCTCGGCATCAGCCATCGTAGCCCGCGGTGATCCTTCTTGCCGGCCGTTTCCGTTTATGGGTGCAAACGGAGCATCGCCGATGCCCCGGGCACACACGCAAATGGAGATGCCCATGACCACCCGCACCCTGATCGGCAGCCTCGTCGCCGCCGCCATCGCTTCTGTCGCCCTTCCCGCCCAGGCCGCAGTGCGTACCTACGTCTCGCCGGACGGCAACGATGCGAACACCGCCAGTTCCTGCTCGATGGCCGCACCCTGTCGCCAGTTCGCCGCAGCGCTGTCGGTGACCGATGTCGCAGGCGAAATCCTCGCCACCGGCTCGGGCGAATACGCCCACTTCACTATCGACAACAAGAATGTGACGATCACCACGGCGCCCGGCAGCTATGCCGCGGTCTCCCTGGCACCAGCTCCCGTCACCGGCGTCCTCATCACCAACGGCGCCGTAGTCACGCTGAAGGGCCTGACCTTCAAGGGTCTTCCGCACACCTACGGCGTGCAGATGAGCGGTGGGTCGAGCGCAAATGTGGTCGATTGCTTCTTCGACAACGTCGGAACGGCGATCTGGGTCCAGTATGCTGCCCACGTGTCGGTGGTCGGCACTACGATCGTCAATACGCAATATGGGATCGAGGTCAGCGCCGGCGCCACGGTCACCGTTGCCAATACCAGCATGACCGAAATCGGAAGCAGGGGCATCGATATCTCGGGCGGAACCTCGGGCACGGCAACGGTGAGTGTGACCGACACGCAGATGAGCTGCCAGAACAATACGGGGCCCTGGGCTGTCTCAAACAGTCCGGGGACCGGCATGACCGGGAAGATGAACCTGACCCGCGTCACCGTCAGCAACTGCTATGTCGGCATCGGCAACTCCCCAGCTACAGCAGGCGTCGGCCAGATCGTCGCCGTCAGCGACAGCATGGTGACCGGCAACGGCTTCGGCTTATGGAACGGCGCCGGCACCTTCCTGTCGGCTGGCAACAACCACGTCGCCACGAACGGCACCGACACTGGCGGCATCATCACCACGACCGGTCTCCTGCACTAGAGGCGTCGTTGCAAGGCGTGCCGCGACGGCTGACTTTGCCGTGGTGGCACCCTTGACCACAAAGGGAATCAACTCATCATGTACCTGCGCAATTTGCTCGAGAGCTTCGCCGCCATCGCCGTCCTGGCCGCGGCCTTCCCCGCCCGGGCCGCCTGACGCATCTTCGTCTCGCCGACCGGCAACGATGCCAACGTCGCCGGCGATTGTTCCCTCGCCGCGTCGTGCCGTTAGCTCGCGGCGGCGCTTACCGTGACTAACTCCGGCGGCGAGATCGTGGTGCTCGGTTCGGCCAACTACGGCGCCGTCACCATCGACAAGTCGGTGACCATCAATACCCAGCGCGGCGCTTCTTCCACGATCTCGCTGTCGCCATCGCCTTCGCATCCCGACGATGCCGGCATCCGGATCGCCGGCACCGGCATCGACGTCACCCTCAAGGGCCTCACCCTCGTCGGCCTCGGCGCCACGGCGGACATTGCCAACAACGCCATGACCGGAATCGGCTACGCGGGAGTCGAGATCGCGGGCGGCGCATCGGACACAACCACAGTCGATGCAACCGACACGCGGGTCAGTTGCGCGATCCCACGCAGTGGTTTCGGCTTTCTCAACAATGCATCCGCCAGCACGGTCGGTCGAATGTTCCTGACCCGCGTGACTGCCACCAACTGCCTGATGGGCGCCTCCAACAGCCCCCAGTCTCCGGCTGCCGGTCAAGTGGTCGCCATTCGCGGCAGCACGGTCACCGGGAATTACGTCGGCTTCAGCAATTTTGCCGGCAACACGTTCGACGCTGTCGACAACAAACACGTCGCCAGAAACGGAACCAACCTCGCCATCGACAAGTCGGTGACGATCAACACTCCTCCCGGCATCTACGCGGGCATTTCGGTGTTTCCGTCGCCCGCCAACACCAACGACGCCGGCGTCCGGTGACCTACACGGGGCTGATCCGCTGGGTCGTGCCGCCGTCGCCGAGTTGGCCGTAGGTGTTATCGCCCCAGGCCCAGATCGAGCCGTCGGCTTTCAGCGTCAGGCTGTGATCGGAGCCGCCCGCGACTTTGGGCGTTACGGCTTGCGCCGCCAGGGTGGCAAGCGAGAAGACGAGCAAGGCCAGGAGGCGAAGACCGAGGCGGGCGAGGCGGTTCATGACTGTTTCCTTCTGATCGTGGTTGCTTGGTTCATGCTTCGAGAGCCGTACCGTCGTGGCTGACTTTGACGCTTACATCCCCAGGAACGCCCGGGCCAGGAACGCCGCCATCTGGTCTCGCGTCACCGTCTGGCTCGGGCAGTAGTTGCCGTTGNNCGCCGCCGGGACGTCGTTGAACGGGGCCGTGCCGCCGCAGTAGCCGGCCGCCGGGTTGCCTTCCACCGCCCGGATGATGAAGGCGGCCATCTGGTCGCGGGTGACGTTCTGGTTCGGGCAGTAGTTGCCGTTACCGCAGCCGGTGGTGATGTTGAGCGCCAGCATGCGTTGGACGTATTTGCAGAAGCCGTCGGCGATCGGGACGTCGGTGAAGGGGGCGGTGGCACAGGCTGAGGCCGGTTCTCCTTCCTTGGCGCGGATGATGAAGGCGGCCATCTGGTCACGGGTGACGTTCTGGGTCGGGCAGTAGTTGTTGCCGCCGCAGCCGGTGGTGATGCCGGCGTCCTTGAGCGCGTTGATGTAGTCGAAGGCGAAGTTGGTGGTCGATACGTCGGCGAAGGCGGTGGGTAGCTCGACGGCGTCGATCCAGGCGGCGTCGGTGCCGCTGGCGCCGGAGCCGTTCTTTTCGTACTTCCAGGCGATGGTGTGGCTGCCGGCGGTGACGAAGGTGCCGGCATGGGTCCAGTCTTGTTCGCCGGACCATTGGCCTTTG
>PMIF01000030.1 GCA_003157035.1 Rhodocyclaceae bacterium | reverse complement strand
CGAGAAGGTCGAGTATTCGGAACAGTTCCTCGGCGGTTCGTCGGAGCCGTCAGGTAAGTTCCGTTCCATGCTCTACGACGTGTTCCGCCGCAGCTATCCGGAAAACACCCAGTGGCGCGTCGATCGGGACAGGGTCTGGGCGTACAAGGAGAAGGTTGCCGGCAACGTGGCGAGACTTCGCCTGTATCTGCAGCAGATGCTGAGGGACGATTCCTAATCAAATGGCGGTCACGACCGATGTCGATGCCGCACTGCGCCTGCATCAGGCTGGGCGGTTGGTCGAAGCGGCGGAGATCTACAAGGCCGTGCTGGCGACCCAGCCATCGCACGTCGAGGGACTCCATCTTTACGGCCTGTGCCTGCACCAGCTTGGCGATCATGAGGCGGCGGCAGCGCACTTGCAGGCTTCGCTCGCCGCGCGGCCGGACAATCCGGTCGCCAACAACAATTGCGGTGTCGTCTTGTTGGCGCTCAAGCGTTTCGAGGCGGCACTGGTCGTCTTCGATCGTGCCGTGGCGCTGAAGGCGGACTATGCCGAGGCCCATAACAACCGCGGCAGTGCGCTGCACGCCCTGAGGCGTTTCCAGGAAGCCATCGCCAGCTACGATCGCGCGCTGGCCCTTGGCTTGCGGCATCCGGTGCTCTTCTACAACCGCGGCAACGCCTGCCAGGAACTGGGGCGTTTCCGGGAGGCGGTGGCCTGCTATGACCGGGCACTAGCCATGGCACCGCAGTACGTCGACGCCTTGTACAACCGCGGTTTGGCGCTGGAGCCGCTTGGTCGCATGGCCGAGGCCTGCGCCGATTATGGGCGCGCTCTGGCCATCGAGCCGAACTTCAAGTACCTGCCGGGTCGGTGGCTGCACGCGAAGCTCACGCTCTGCGACTGGAGCGGCTACGATGATGCTTGCCGGCGGATACTCAGCGGCGTGGCACACGGACTGCCCGTCTGCGAGCCCTTCGCTCTCCTGGCCATTCCTTCCTCGATCGAGCAGCAGCGACGCTGTGCGGAAATCTTCGTTCGCGACAAGTTCCCACCCCCAGCGACGCCCGCGCCGGTGCCGAAGTGCGGGTCAGGTGGGCGGATTCGCGTCGGCTACTTTTCGGCCGACTTTCACAGTCATCCGATTGCCTATCTGACCGCGGCCCTGTTCGAATGCCATGATCGGGCGAAGTTCGAGGTCATCGGATTTTCACTCGGGCCGCGCCGGGACGATGTCTGGCGCCGACGCATCGAGGCCGCATTCGACGACTTTATCGATGTCTCGGCAAGCTCCGACCAGGAGGCGGTGGACCTGGCGCGGGCGCGGCAGATCGATATCGCCGTTGATCTGATGGGCCATACGCGCGGTGCCAGAACTGGCATCTTCGCGCAGCGGTGCGCGCCGATCCAGGTCAGCTACCTCGGCTACATCGGCACGATGGGCGCCGAGTACATCGATTACCTGATTGCAGATGCGCTGGTTATTCCCGCGGAACAGCGCCCGTACTATGCTGAACAGATTGCCGGCCTGCCTCGTTGCTATCAGGCGAATGACGCCAACAAGACCGTATCGGACAAGCCGCTTGGCCGCGTCGACGTCGGTTTGCACGACGACAGTTTTGTCTTCTGTTGTTTCAACAACAGCTACAAGATCAGCCCGGACGTATTCGACATCTGGATGCGTCTGCTGCGACAAGTCGATGGCAGCGTTCTTTGGCTGCTCGGATCGGATGACCTGGCGGCCACGAACCTGAGAGCTGAAGCGCGTCAGCGCGGTGTCGCAGCCGATCGTCTGGTATTTGCTGCACGGGTGGACTTGCCGGAGTACCTGGCGCGGTATCGCCTGGCCGATCTGTTTCTCGACACCTTCCATTACAACGCTGGCACGACGGCCAGCGACGCGCTCTGGATGGGCCTCCCCGTGCTGACACGCGTTGGCGACACATTTTCCAGCCGGATGGCCGCAAGTTTGCTGCAGGCGATTGGTCTGCCCGAGTTGATCGCCGATTCAACGTCGGCCTACGAGGCGATCGCCCTGGCGCTGGCGCGCAACGCGAGTCGGCTCGCCGCGCTGCGCCAGAGACTTCGGTCCAATCGTGACAGCCAACCGCTGTACGACACGCAGCGGTTCACGCGAGACCTCGAGGCGGCGTATGAACAGATGGTCGAGCGAAATCGGGCGGACTTGCCGCCAGGAATCACTTGAAAACCCAGAGCCCGTGGACGCCGATGATCACAAGTCAGTTCCCGACCGACCAGTGGTACGGATTCTTCCCGGACCCGACTGTGGCTGACGCCCTTCTTGATCGTGTGGTCCGCCAGGTCCACCGGATATCGCTCACAGGTGAGTCGATACCCAAGATTCAGGCACTGAAGAGAATGCGAAAGGAGTGATCACGTCGCCGAATCGGTGGTCATGACGCCGTCACTACAGTCACGACGCCGGTTCGGTGGTCAGCACCAGCATAGCCAGTGATCAGATCGAAGTGAAATGCCCGGCCGCATGAACCGGAATCAATCACGAACTCCGGATATCCGGCAGGTTATACAGGACGTTGGCGTGCCGCTATCACAGCGGCGGGGTCGTTACGCCGGATCACCGGGAAGGCGAGCCCAAAAGGTCTGAGGTGCCCAAGGCGGTACCGCCGTAAAGAACACATGATGACCATTGTCGAAGCTACGGAAATTCCAGCCGCTGTTTTGGCCAAGTCTCGCAACACACTTGCCAGAGAACAGACTCATGTGCCCGTTGCGCGGTGACGCATACCACCAGTTGCTCAACCTTCGGTTCGCGCGGACGTTGCCGTCTGACAATAGGGT
>PMIF01000267.1 GCA_003157035.1 Rhodocyclaceae bacterium | reverse complement strand
CTGGTCGGCACCAACGCCTACATGCTGACGGAATATCATCGCGGCCATCGCATGATTCTTGACGCCAACCCCAACTATCGAGGCTTCGTCTGGGATTTCGCCGCCAACAAGGGCGATGCGATCGACGAACAGATCGTGGCCGAAATGAAGGGCAAGCAAATGCCGCAAATCGGTCGCGTCGAAATCAGCGTCATCGAGGAAACGCAAAGCCGTCTGCTCGCCTTTCTCGATCGCCAGCTCGACTATGTCGATATGATCCAGAGCGTCGCCGAATCCTGGCGCGACGGCAACGGTGTCAAACCCGAGCTGGCAGCGCAGAACATTCGCCGCCAGGACATGATCGAACCGGAGATTACCTACTACTACTTCAATTTCCGCGATCCCGTCGTGGGCGGCTACAGCAAGGAGAAAATTGCCCTGCGCCGCGCCCTCATCATGGCCCACGACATCAATGCCGAACTCCACGTCTCGCGCAAGGATTTGGCGGTCATCAACGAAATGCCGATTCCGCGCGGTGTGGTCGGCTTCAATCCCTCCTACCGCACCGTCAATCCCTACAATCCCGACGCTGCAAACAAGTTGCTCGACAAGTTCGGTTTCACTCGGGGAGCGGACGGCTGGCGACGTAATCCGGATGGCTCGCCACTCCTCATCACCATGGCCTCGGAGCCGGAGTCGCGCTACCGGGAGCAGGACGAACTGTGGCTGAAGTCGCTGGAAAAGGTCAGCATTCACCTGGAGATCAAGAAGCAGAACTTCGCCGAGAATCTGAAGGCCGCGAAGCATTGCCAGTTGCAGATGTGGGGCTCGGCCTGGATGGCCGACTACCCCGATGGCGACAACNNCTCTATGAACTGATGACCCGGCAGATGGAATACGACGGCGCCTGGCGGCTTGGCGTATCCCGCATCCGCAGTGCGCTGTTGCATCCGTGGACCATCGGCTACCGCAAACATCCGGTCTTTCACGCCGAATGGAAATACATGGACATCGATCTGGCCGCCCGCGACAAGGCTCTCAAGCAATGAAAGGGCTGATCTCGATTGTGCTGGCGTTGGTCTGGCTCCCCGTTCTCGCCGCCGGTCCCCAGCCTGATCCGGACAAGGTGTTGCGCACCATGTTCCCGCAGGCGGAGACGGGATTCGATCCGGCGAAGATCAACGATCTCTACTCGAACACGATAGCAGAGGCCATTTTCGAGGCGCTGCTCACCTACGATTATCTAGCGCGGCCCTCCAAGCTGACAGCGCGCACCACCGAGGCACTACCCGAAGTCGCCGAAGCCGGCCGCATCTACACCTTCCACATCAAGAAGGGCATCTTTTTCGCCGATGACGAAGCCTTCAACGGCAAACGCCACGAACTCACTGCCGTCGACTACGCCTACAGTATCAAGCGGCTCATGGATCCAAAGATTCATTCGCCCTACCGCATGCTGGTGGACGGCAAGATCGACGGTCTCAACGCTTTGGCCAAGAAGGCCGAGCAAACCGGCAGCTTCGACTACGATGTTCCGGTCAGCGGCCTGGCAACGCCCGACCGCTATACGCTGAAGATCACGCTCACCGAGCCCGATTACAACTTCGCCTACATCCTGGCCATGCCGACTTTCGGCGCCGTGGCACGCGAGGTCATAGAGCATTACGGCAATGACAGCAATGCCCATCCGGTCGGCACCGGCCCATATCGGCTCGGCAAGTGGGTCCGCGCCTCCTTCATCGAGTTGCTGGCCAATGCCGACTACCGCGGTGTGCCGTGGAACTTCGCTGCCAGTGAGCCGGGCGATGAAGCGCTGATCAGTGAGATGAAGGGCAAGGTGTTGCCGACCATCGGCCGCATCGAAATTTCCATCATGGAAGAGGACCAGGCCCGGTTGCTGGCATTCCAGAACAAGGAACTCGACTTGTTCGAACTGCGCGGCGGCCTGGCCCCACGCATGCTGGACGGCCCAAAGCTGCGGCCCGAGTTCACCGCCATGGGCGCCAAGCTGTCGCGGATCGTCGATCCGGAACTCGCTTATCCCTATTTCAACATGCGCCAGGGCATCTTCGTCGGCCTCGGCAAGGAAAAGATTGCCCTGCGCCGCGCCATCATCCTGGCTTACGACTCCGACGAGGAGATCCGAACAGTATGGAACGGCCAGGCCGAGAAGCTCGAGTTCCCAATCCCGCCNNGATCGGCCCCGACGGCTGGCGCACCCTGCCGGACGGCAAGCCGCTGGTGGTGCACTTCACGACCCTGCCGGACAGCGAAGGACGCCTGACCGAGGAAATGATGTCGAAGACCCTCGGCAAGCTCAACATCAGGATGAGCAGCGAAAAGAAGAAGCTTTCCGACATGCTCAAGGCCGAGAAGGCCTGCCAGGTCGAGATTCGGCCGGACCGTTGGATCGCCGACTATCCCGACGGCGACAACTTCATGCAGCTCTTTTACAGCAAGAACATCGGCCAGAGCAATACCAGCTGCACCGACATTCCCGAGTACGACCGCCTCTACGAAAAGGCCAGCAAGCTGCCGGAGAGTGCGGAACGAACTGCGCTCTGGGTGGACATGGCGCGCCTGCTCGAATACTACGGCGCCATGAAGCCGAGTGTCGCCCGCAATCGCAACATGGTGATGCAGCCGCGAGTTCTCGGTTTCAAGAAACATCCCATCTTGCTTGCCGACTGGCTCTACATCGATGTCGACACAAAAACAAAGGAAAAATGACATGAACAGGATTTGGCTGTTGCTCGGATTGTGCTTGGCCTTTTCCGCGCAAGCCGCAGAACGCCCTCTCCTGCCCGTGTTCACAACTGCTGAGGAGGTCAAGACAACCTGCGACGACGGTCTGGCCGGCGCGCAGAAGACCATCGACAGTTTTGCCACAAGCGCGCGCGACGATGCTGCCGCCGCAACCGCACTGCGCCGCTGGGACCAACTTGCCATCCAGATCGAAGACTTCGGCGGCCCGATGGACATCACGTCCTCAGTGGCTGTCGACGCCAAAGTGCGCGACGCTGCCGACGCCTGCAACGTGCGCATCGCCGGCCTCTACAACGCGCTATTTCAAAATGTTGGCGCCTACGAACAAATTCGCCAGGTCAAGAACGCTACGGGTGCCGACGCCGAGTTACGGCAGGTCCTGACCGAAGGCTTCGAGGACGCCGGTGTCGCGCTGCCTGAAGCCAAACGGCAGCGGGCGCGCCAGATTCTCGACCGTCTGGCGGTGCTCTCCGTGGATTTCCAGAAGAATACCCGCGAGGTGCGTTCGCCGATTGTTTTCACCGCCGCCGACGTGCGCGGCCTGCCGCAGGCCTATCTCGACCAGCACAAGCCCGATGCCGAAGGCCGCTACACCTTGACCATGGACTACACGGATTATTTTCCGTTCATGGAAAACGCCGAATCAGGCGACGCACGTCGGCGCTATTTCATCGCCTTCAACAATGTTGGCGGCGAAGCAAACCTCCCTCTGATGGATGAGGCCGATCACCTGCGCCTGGAATTGGCTGACCTGTTCGGCAAGCCCTCTTACGCCGCTTACGCATTGCAGCGACAGATGGCAAGCAATCCCGAGAACGTGCTGCGCTTCCTGGCACAGGTCAGGGGCAAGATTACCGCTGTCGAGCACCGCGACCTCGAAATTCTGCGCCAGGCCAAGGCCAAACACCTCGGTACGCCGCTGGCCAAGACCAAACTCGATCGCTGGGACGTCAACTTCTATACCGAGCGCGTCCGTCGCGAACGCTTTGCCGTCGATCAGGAAGCCTTGCGCCGCTACTTCCCGAGCGAAGCCTCGGTGGCCTGGATGTTCGACCTGGCGCAACATCTCTACGGCGTGCGCTTCGTGCCGGTCGATGTGCCGCGCTGGCACGACGAGGTGCGCTACTATGACATCGTCAATCAGGCTGGCGAGCGCATTGCCGGCGCTTACCTGGACCTCTATCCCCGTCCCGGCAAGTACAACCACGCGGCGGTCTGGCCGGTGCGCCACGGTTCGACGCTGGTCAGTCGGACGCCGATCGCCGTGCTGGTGGCCAACCTGGATCGCCAGGGCCTGAACCATAGGGAACTGGAAACCCTGTTGCACGAGTTCGGCCACCTGCTCCACACTGACCTTTCGCAGGCACACTACGCCACGCTCTCCGGCACCAGCGTTCGCCACGACTTCGTCGAGGCGCCATCGCAAATGTTCGAGGAGTGGACGCGGCGGCTGGAACCCCTGGCACTGATGACCAATCATTGCCAGGACTGCCCGGCCGTCGATGCAGGACTGCTGGCGCGCATCAATCAAGCGCGGCGATTCGGCGCCGGCATCCAGTACGCGCGCCAGCACGAGCTGGCCAGCTTCGACATGCAGCTTGCCGGGCCAAAGCCTGGCGATCCGATGGCGACATGGATCAACCTGGAAAAGGCAACGCCGCTCGGCTACGTGCCCGGCACCCGTTTCCCGGCACAGTTCCACCATCTGCTCAACGGCTACGCGGCCGGGTACTACGGCTACATGTGGTCGGAAGTCCTGGCGCTCGACATGGCCAGCCGCTGGGGCGCCAATCTGCTCGACGCCAAGGTCGGACGGCGCTACCTGGATCTCGTGCTCTCGCGCGGCGGCGAGGTGCCGCCGCAGAAGATGGTGCATGACTTCCTCGGCCGCGACCCGTCGCCGGCCGCCTTCTTCGCCGAGATCACCGGCAAGCGTCAATAGCTACTGCCATGAGCGCCTACATCCTGCGCCGACTGTGGCAAATGATTCCGACCATGCTCGGCGTGGTACTCCTGGCATTCTTCCTCTTCAATTATGTCGGCGGCGACCCGGCGTACATCCTTGCCGGCAAGATATCGAGTCCGGAACAGATCGCCAGCATTCGCCGCCAGTTGGGCATCGACCAACCCTACTACGTGCAGTTGTGGATTTTCATCCAGCAGATTCTGACGGCCGACTTCGGTTCGTCGTGGGCCACCAACGAACCGGTGTCGCAGATCATCATCACCCGCATCGGCCCGTCGCTGACGATCCTGATTCCGATGCTGATCATCGAAACTGTCCTTTCGGTTCTGATCGCCGTCGGCGTCGCCTACGTCCGCGGCTCGCTGACAGATCGCGCCGTGATGATCGGCTGCACCGTGGCGATGTCGGTGTCCTTGCTGGTCTATATCATCGTCGGCCAGTACGTGCTTGCCTACCAGCTTGGCTGGTTCCCGGTTCAAGGCTGGGGCAACAGTTTCTTGGAGAACTTGTTCAAGTATTCGCCGCTGCCGATCCTGCTTGGCGTCGCCGTCGGCATTGCACCCAACACGCGCCTCTACCGAACCTTCATTCTCGACGAGATCAACCAGGATTACGTCCGCACCGCGCGGGCCAAGGGCCTTTCCGAAAACACCGTGATGCTTCACCACGTGCTGCGCAACGCCCTCATCCCGATCATCACCAACCTGATGACCTATCTGCCGGCGCTCCTGGTCGGTGACTTTCTCATCGAACGCTTCTTCTCGATTCCCGGTATCGGCCGCGAAGTCATCCTCGCCGTCGAACGCAGCGATTTCCCGGTCATCAAGGCCATCACTGTGTACGTGGCTGCCGCCACCATGATCGTCAATCTGGTCGCCGACCTGTTGTATCAGGCGGCCGATCCGCGGGTGCAACTGAAATGAGTGCAGCGAGCCAATCCGCCGGCCTCTGGCAACTTGCCTGGCGCCGCTTGATCGCCGACCGCGTAGCGGTCGTGTCGATGCTCGTCGTCGGCTTGTTCCTGCTCTTGATGATCGCCTCCGGGCTCAACCTGATCGCGGCCAATTGGAGCGAGGAGGTCGCCGTCGGCTACGCCCCGCCGTCATTTGTCGGCGCCGCCAAGAAGGCGGCAGCAAATTCGCCGCGCCAGGCCGACAACAGCCCGGACGCCTACCCGGGAACCGTAAAGGACCCACTGGCAACCGAGATCGCCGAATTGCGCCGTCAACTCGACGGTGGCGTGACCACCTCGTCGGAGGCCGATCTGGAGCTTGGCGACATCAAGGTGGTCGATCCCCTGGCCAAGGAAATGGCCGAGATCCTGGGTACCACCACGGTGGCAGCGCATCACGAACTGGCCGATACCCTGCCCTTCGGCGCCGACAAATGGGGCCGCGATGTCATCCAGAAGACCATCAAGGGCTCCGAGACATCGATCTTCGTCGGCCTGACAGCGGCCCTGCTGGCCACCGTCATCGGTACCGTGCTCGGCGCCTTCGCCGGCTACTACGGCGGTCGCATCGACGATTTCTTCAACTGGTTCTACAACGTCTTCACGGCCATCCCCTACATGCTGTTGATCCTGGCCATCGCTGCGGTGTTGAATCAGCGCGGCGTCACGGCCGTCGTCCTGATCCTCGGCCTGACTGGCTGGACGGGCATCTACCGTCTGGTGCGCGCCGAGTACATGAAACACAAGTCGCGCGAGTATGTGCAGGCGGCGGACGCCATCGGCGCTTCCAATCGGCGCCGCATGTTCGTGCATATCTTCCCCAATATCAGCCACGTTTCACTGGTGCAGCTGTCGGTCAATGCCGTCGGCTTCATCAAGTCCGAGGTCATCCTGTCCTTCCTCGGCTTTGGTGTGCCGGTCGACAAGGTTTCGTGGGGCTCGATGCTCAATGAGGCGCAGAACGAGTTGATTCTCGGCTATTGGTGGCAACTGGCGGCGGCGACGTTGGCGATGGCCCTCTTGGTCACGGCTTTCTCGATGTTCACCGACGCCCTGCGCGACGCCCTGGACCCGAAAATCAAATGAGCGGCGACGACAACATTCTTTCGGTACAGAACCTGCGCGTCAGCTTCCGGCTCGACAAGCAGACGATCGTCGAGGCGCTGAAGGGCGTCTCCTTTGACATTCCGAGAAACAGCACAGTGGCGCTGGTCGGTGAATCCGGTTCCGGCAAGTCAGTAAGCTCGCTGGCCATCCTAGGCTTGCTGCCCAAGGAAAACGCCCTGGTGGCACCAGAGAGCAAGATCCTCTACCAGGGCCGCGACCTGCTCCGCACACCGCAGAGCGAGCTGCGCCGACTGCGCGGCCGCGACTTCGCCATGATCTTCCAGGAACCGATGAGTTCCTTGAATCCGGTGTTCACCGTCGGCAAGCAGATCGGCGAAGTCCTGCGCCTGCACAAGGGCATGAATGCCCGGCAAGCCAAGGCCAGAACCATCGAATTGCTCGACGAGGTCGGCATCCCCGAACCGCAGCGCCGTTACGACGCCTATCCGTTCCAGCTCTCCGGCGGCCAGCAGCAGCGCGTCATGATCGCCATGGCGATCGCCTGCGAACCGAAGCTCTTGATCGCCGATGAACCGACGACGGCGCTCGACGTCACCATCCAGAAACAGATCATCGATTTGGTCGGCGCCCTGCAAAAGCGCCGCGGCCTGTCGGTGCTCTGGATCACCCACGATCTGGCGGTGGTCGGCGAAATCGCCGATCGCGTTATCGTCATGCGTCATGGTGTGGTTCGCGAAAGCGGCGACGCCAAGGAAGTCTTCGCTCATCCCAAGGACGACTACACCTGCGCCCTGATTCAATGCCGACCGCCGCTCGACCGGCGGCCGCGGCGCCTGCCGGTCATCGACGATTATCTCAATGGCGCCTGCCTGCCAGCGGCCGAAGAGATGCACCGCGGCACTTCCGCCAGCGACGAAACGGTGCTCGAGGTCCGCGGCCTGTGCAAGTACTTCGTCAGTCACGAAGGTCTGTTCGGCAAGCGCATCATGCGCGCCGTCAATAACGTCTCGTTTGCCATGCCGCGCGGCAAGACGGTTGGACTGGTCGGCGAGTCGGGGTCTGGCAAGTCGACGGTTGGCCTGACGATCATGCGCCTGCATCAGGCCGACGGGGGTGAAGTGCTATTCCGCGGCAAGAACCTGCTCGAGCTGTCGCCCCACGCGCAGATGGAATACAAGCGGCACATCCAGATCATCTTCCAGAACCCCTATGCCTCGCTCAATCCGCGCTTCGTCGTTGGCGATATCCTGACGGAGCCAATGCGCTTGCACGGCATTGGCGTCAACGAGGCCGAGCGGGAGAAGATGGCCGCCGCCCTGCTCGACCGCGTCGGCCTGCCGGTCATGTCACTGCGGAAATACCCGCACGAGTTCTCCGGCGGCCAGCGCCAGCGGATCGCCATTGCCCGCGCTCTGACGCTGAAGCCGGAAGTACTGATCTGCGACGAATCCGTCTCGGCGCTCGACGTTTCGGTGCAGGCCCAGGTGCTCAACCTCTTGCAGGACTTGCAGGATGAGTTCCACATGTCCTACCTGTTCATCTCGCACGACTTGGCGGTGATCAAGTACTTTTCCGACCGGGTGGTGGTCATGAATGGCGGCGAAATCGTCGAGACCGCCGATCCGGACGAGATCTACCGCAATCCAAAACAACCCTATACCCAACGACTCCTGGCTTCGATACCCCGCGGACTGACAACTCCTTGACAACGATGTCGACTTGCTCTGCTATCATGTATGAAAAATTCATATATGCCGAATGGGAGGTCATATGCCGGGACATGCGAACCATTGGCAGGCGATCTGCGGCCTCGAGCACTACACACGCGAAGTCGTAGTCCGCGACTATGAGAATTCCGAGCTGATCGGCAGCGCCGCCTGCCGTGACGTATTCAATCGGACCCGGCGCAAGGAAACTGTCGCCTGCCTGCGCCGCAGCAACGGCTGCATCAGTCATGACCTGCTGGTAGTCACCGACAGCCGCAGGGATGAGTGGGTGCCCTACACGGCATTTCCCGTGCTCCACGACGGCCACGCCCATCAAGTCACGATCCGCGCGATAGAACCGTGGCAGCACGGCATCGAGGCCTGGATCCACGGCTGGTTGACTGCCGAAAAGCGGCCGATCACCTGGTTCGATACGCACCATTGGCGCGATGCTGCCCGGTTGCGCGCCGGACAATTGGTTGAAGTCTTCCTGGCGGCACTCGCCTACAGTTTGCAGCCCGCGGATTTTCAGCCGGAACCCTGGCCCCGGCACGAATCGCCGTTGCTGCCCTGCGGCGGCAAAGACAACCCGGATGACTGGCTGTTTCAAAGCACGATCGAAGCTATCGAACGTCTCAAGCATGATGACAGCGTGTTCTTCCGCCTGACCATGAGTTTCCGCCATCCCGGCGAGGAAATCATCAGCCTGCCAATCTTCGTTGCCAAGCAGGTGCTTGGCGGTTACAAGCCGCATCTCGGCGACAAGGTCTCGGGCGTCCTTTGGTTACAAGGCCGATTCGGCGAGGCGCGGCAGGACAGCTAGCGTATTGTGTGCGGTCTGCTCGGCGATTTCGTCGACACTGATGCCGCGCAGTTCCGCCAGCACAGTGGCAATACGCGCCAGCTCCGCCGGCTCATTGCGCGCCCGACCCAGCCATTCTGGCGGGATGTCCGGCGCGTCGGTTTCGAGAACGATGGCTTCAATCGGCAAGGTCATCGCCAATGCGCGCAGCCGGGTAGCCCGCGGATGCGTCATGGCACCGCCAAAGCCCAGCTTGAAGCCAAGACCGATGAAGGCGTCGGCTTGCTGGCGGCTGCCGTTGAAGGCATGGGCAATGCCTCCGGGCACAACAATGCGCCGCAACTGCGCCAGCACGGCATCTACCGCTCGCCGTACGTGCAAGAGTACGGGCAGATTCAGGTCGCGGGCGAGCTTCAGTTGCTCGCCAAGAAAGTAACCTTGCAATTCCACGGCCGGCTCGGCGACGAAATAATCGAGCCCGATCTCACCAACCGCGACAGTTGATGCCTCAGCCAGCTTCGCGCGCAGGGCATCGAGATCAGCCTTCTGGGCCCGACCCGCGTACATCGGATGGATGCCATAGGCCGGCCGACATCCGGGAAACTCCCGGCAAACGCTGGCAACGGCCGCGAAATTGGCCCGCTCCACCGCGGGGACGACGATGGTCCCAACACCCAGGCCGCGCGCCCGTTCGACCACTGCCAGCCGGTCGCCATCGAATTCCACGGCATCCAGATGGCAGTGGCTATCGATCAACACTACTCGACCTCGTCGATCCAGGCCTGTTGAATCGCCTCGAGGACCTTCTCGCCACAGCGCTTGCCCTCGTCGTCGAAGCCGGGCAGCGCCAGTACCCAATTCATCAAGTCCACGAAATTCACTTGAGTCGGATCCTGGCCAGGATGGGCCTCCGAGAGTTCAATGGCGATGTCGCCAACGTCGGTCCATTTCATTGTGCCTCCTCCGCAGGGCCGCCCCAAGGAGGCGGCAAGCGTTCGAACCGGAGCGAGCCTCGCCCGCGAACCGTGGTCACCCCCTTCCTCGGGAAGGGGGGCGGGGGGAAGGGAATCACTTCTTGACCTCCTTGACCTGATTGACGGTGTATTTCGGGATCTCGATGGTCAGCGGCGTCTCGCCGATGATCGCCTGGCATGACAAGCGCGAGGTGGGAGTCAGACCCCAGGCCTTGTCGAGCAGGTCGTCCTCCATCTCGTCCGCTTCATCAAGCGAGGCATAGCCTTCGCGGACGATGACATGGCAAGTGGTGCAAGCGCAGGATTTCTCACAGGCATGTTCGATCTCGATGCCGTTGTCGAGCAGGGCGTCGCAGATCGATTGCCCAGGCTCGGCCTCGATCACCGCTCCGTCCGGGCACAGATCGGCATTGGCAAGAACGATGATCTGGGTCATAGGCTCAGTTGGTCCACAGTCTTGCCGGCCAGCGCGCGATGCACGCTCTGGTTCATCCGCCGCGCCGCAAACTCGGCGGTACCCTTGTTGAGCGCATCCATGGCATCATCGATGGCGCGCCGGTCATCGCCCATCATTACCGACTGCAACTTGGCCAGGCAGGAATTGACATGGGCAAGTTCCAGCTGCGACAGCAGGCCGGCATCGGTCGTCAGCGCCGATTGCACGGCCTCGATCAGCCGCTGCGCCTCGACCTGGGCCTCGCGCAAGGCGCGCCGGAAAGCATCGTCGGAGGCATGGCTGAAGCCGGCCTTGAGCATGGCTGCCACCTCATCGTCGGTCAGCCCATACGACGGCTTGACTTCGATGCGTGCCTCACGACCGGTCGACTGCTCGCGCGCGGTNNGCCGGAATGCCGCGCAGTTCAAAACGGGCCAGGCTGCGACAGTCGGACACCAGTTCGCGCTCGCCCTGAACCACGTGCAGGGCCAGCGCCGTCTGGCCGTCCTTGAAGGTGGTGAATTCCTGGGCCCGCGCCACCGGAATGGTCGAATTGCGCACAATGATCTTTTCGGTCAGCCCGCCCATGGTCTCGATGCCCAGGCTGAGCGGAATCACGTCGAGCAGCAGCCAGTCGTCGCCGGCAGCACGGTTACCTGCCAGCAGGTTGGCTTGCGTCGCCGCACCCAAGGCGACGACCTTGTCGGGATCGAGATTATTCAGCGGCTCCTGGCCGAAATATTCGGCGACGGCGCGCTGAATTTGCGGCATCCGCGTCGCGCCGCCGACCATGACCACGCCCTTGATCAGCGCCGGATTCAGGCCGGCATCGCGCAAGGCCTTGCGCGTCGGACCGAGAGTCTTCTGCACCAGGTTGCGGGTGATCTCGGCGAACACTTGCGTCGTCAATGTCAGTTCGACGAATTCACCGGTCGACAGCTTGGCCGTGATCGGCGCCTCGGCGTGCAGCGTCAGGTACTCCTTGGCTTCGCGGGCGCGGGTTTGCAACAGTCGGGCGTCGTGCGGCGAGACCGGCGCCAGCTTCGCCTGCTCGATGATCCAGCAGAAGACGCGATGATCGAAATCGTCGCCGCCGAGTGCCGAGTCGCCGCCGGTCGCCAATACCTGAAAAACACCCTTGGCCAGTTTGAGGATGGAAATGTCGAAGGTACCGCCGCCCAGGTCGAAGATGGCATAGACACCTTCGGCGCCGTTATCGAGGCCGTAG
The DNA here is from genome assembly GCA_003157035.1 of Rhodocyclaceae bacterium. Classification (GTDB taxonomy): domain Bacteria; phylum Pseudomonadota; class Gammaproteobacteria; order Burkholderiales; family Rhodocyclaceae; genus Fen-999. The sequence goes on along the minus strand of PMIF01000267.1, from coordinate 6,111 downwards.
GCGATTGCTGCCGCGGTCGGCTCGTTGAGCAGGCGCAGGACATTCAGTCCGGCCAGGCGGGCGGCATCCTTGGTGGCCTGGCGCTNNTCGGCATCGACGAAATCGTAGGGCATGCCCTCGATGTGGGCGATGTCCTTGCGCCCGCGGCCCATGAAGCGCTTGACTGAAATGATGGTGTTGCGCGGATCGATGGACTGTTTGGCCTGCGCTTCGTAGCCGACTTCGACGCGGCCGCCGTCGCCATAATGCACCACCGATGGCAGCAGGGGACGGCCAAGTTCGTCGCTGAGAACAACTGACTGACCGCTGCGTACGGTTGCCACCAGTGAGTTGGTAGTGCCGAGATCGATGCCGATGGCAAGGCGATGTTCATGCGGAGCGGCCGATTGTCCGGGCTCGGCGATTTGTAATAGGGCCATGGTGTTGCCTTGTGTTATGCCTCGACCGCGGCCAGTGCCTCGTCGATTTCGTGCAGCAATTTTTCCTTGAACATCAGCTGGCGCACCATCTGTGCAGCGTGCGAATAATCGTGTTCGCCATCGAGCACGCGCACCAGTTCCTCCTGCTCGACGGCCAGCTCCGCGCGCATCTCGCGGTGGTAGGCATCGAGCCGGTCGACATCGGCACCTTGGCGAGCGGCCTCGACACGCTCGCGCCACTCCATCTGGCCGACGAGAAAGTCGGCCGGCATCGCAGTGTTACGCTCGATTTCCGGATCATGGCCCGCCAGGCGCAGCAGATATTCGGCGCGCTTGAGCGGTGCCTTCAGGGTCTGGTAGGCCTCATTGATGCGCGTCGCCCACTGCATGGCCAGGCGACGTTCCGACTCGCCCAGATGCGCATGCTTGTCCGGATGGACGCGGCCCTGAATCTCCTGATAGACGCGGTCGAGTTCGCCTTCGTCGATGCCCTGCTGCCGCTGCAGTCCCAACAGGTCAAAATGATCCCGATGGAAATGCTCGAGGTCGAAGCTGGTCATCACCGATTACACCGTGAAACTCTCGCCGCAACCGCATTGGTCCTTGATGTTCGGGTTGTTGAACTTGAAGCCTTCGTTGAGCCCTTCCCGCGTGTAGTCAAGCTCGGTACCGTCAATGTAAGGCAGACTGCGCGGGTCGACGACAATCTTGACACCCTGGCTATCGAAAACGCAGTCCTCGGTATCGGCGACATCGACGAACTCAAGCTTGTAGGCCATGCCAGAGCATCCCGATGTCTTGACACCCAGTCGGATGCCGATACCTTTGCCGCGCTTGCTGAGAAAGTTGGCAACGTGTCTTGCCGCACTTTCGGTCATGGTAATCATTCGCTGCTGGCTCCTTCCTGTTTCTTACGGTAATCGGCCACCGCCGCCTTGATTGCGTCCTCGGCCAGTATGGAACAATGGATCTTCACCGGCGGCAGGGCCAGTTCTTCGGCAATGTGGGTGTTCTTGATATCGAGTGCCTGGTCGAGCGTCTTGCCCTTGACCCACTCGGTCACCAGCGAACTGGAGGCGATGGCCGACCCGCAGCCGTAGGTCTTGAACTTGGCGTCTTCGATGACGCCACCCTTGCCTACCTTGATCTGCAACTTCATCACATCGCCGCAAGCCGGTGCGCCGACCATGCCGGTGCCGACGCCAGCATCGTCCTTTTCGAACGAGCCGACATTGCGCGGGTTTTCGTAGTGCTCGATGACTTTCGTGCTGTATGACATGACGACTGTCTCCTAAAATGTTCCCGTCTTGGCGGGTTTCAATGCGCTGCCCACTGTACGGAAGCCAGGTCCACGCCGTCCTTGTACATCTCCCACAAGGGCGACAGCGCCCGCAGTTTGGCGATTTTGGCATGCAAAAGCCGAATGGTGTAGTCGATATCCTCTTCCGTGGTAAAGCGACCGAGGGTGAAGCGAATCGAACTGTGGGCCAACTCGTCCGAGCGACCGAGGGCGCGGAGTACATACGAGGGCTCCAGGCTGGCCGAGGTGCACGCCGAGCCGCTCGATACGGCGATGTCCTTGATGGCCATCATCATGGATTCGCCCTCGACGTAGGCGAAACTGATGTTGAGGTTGTGCGGCACCCGGTGTTCCAAATCGCCGTTCACGTACACCGCCTCAATGTCGGTCAGGCCCTTGAGCAAGCGATCGCGCAGCATGCGGATGCGCTCGTTCTCGGTGGCCATTTCCTCGCGGGCAATGCGGAAGGCCTCACCCATGCCAACGATCTGGTGGGTCGCCAGAGTACCGGAGCGCATGCCCCGCTCGTGACCGCCACCGTGCATCTGCGCCTCGATACGCACCCGCGGCTTGCGGCGAACATACAAGGCGCCGATACCCTTGGGGCCATAGGTCTTGTGCGCCGAGAAGGACATCAGATCCACCTTCAGCTTCGACAAGTCGATCGGCATCTTGCCCGTCGCCTGTGCCGCATCGACATGGAAGATGGTTCCGTTGGCACGGCAAATCTCGCCAAACTCCGCGATCGGCTGAATGACGCCAATCTCGTTGTTGACTGCCATCACCGACGCCACGACGGTATCCGGACGTAGCGCCGCCTTGAACTGCGCCACGGTCACCAGACCATCCTCACCGGGAGTCAGGTAGGTGACTTCGAAACCTTCGCGCTCCAGCTCCTTGCACGTATCGAGCACCGCCTTGTGCTCGGTACTGACGGTGACGATATGCTTGCCCTTGGTCTCGGCATAGAAATGTGCCGCACCCTTGATGGCCAGATTGTTCGATTCGGTGGCGCCCGAGGTCCAGATGATTTCCTTCGGGTCGGCCTTGACTAGCGCCGCTACCTGGTTGCGCGCCTCTTCGACCGCAGCCTCGGCTTCCCAGCCAAAGGCATGGGAGCGCGACGCGGGGTTGCCGAAATGTTCGGTGAGATACGGGATCATCTTCGCGGCAACCCGCGGATCCACCGGTGTGGTCGCGGAGTAGTCGAGATAGACGGGTGACTTCAACATCAGGTTTCTCCTCAGCCAGCCAAAGCGGCCAGCCTCTTAAACTGAAAAATCGTTTGCCCGAGCACATTCAGAAAATCGCCGACCTCGGCCGACGACGTCTGCCGACCAAGGCTGACCCGTACGGCGCCGCGTGCCAGTTGCGCATCGACCCCCATCGCCAGCAAGACATGCGAGGGCCCAGGATGCACGCTCGAACAGGCAGAGCCGCTGGCCACGGCGAAGCCGGCGCGGTCAAGCTTGCCGACCAGCGTCTCGCCGTCGATGTTCGGCAGGGCAAAGAAGCAAGTGTTGGGCAGGCGCTTTGCACCCTGGCCAAAGACAATCGCCCCCAGGCCGATCAGGCCCCGCTCCAGTTCGTCACGCAGACTGGCAAGGCGTAGCGCGGTCGGGGCGAGATCGACCGCGGCCAGTTCGCAAGCCAAGCCGAAACCGACGATGGCCGGCACGTTCTCCGTGCCCGAGCGCAAGCCGCGTTCCTGGCCGCCACCGGCAATCACTGGCTCCAGTTCCAGCCGTTTGTCGACCACCAAGGCGCCGACGCCCTTGGGGCCGCCGACCTTGTGCGCCGACAAGGAGAGGGCATGCACACCGGTGGCGTTCAGCGCCCGAAAATCGATCGGGATCTTGCCCAGCGCCTGGACGGCATCGGAATGGAACCATGCCTGCGTCGGCTTTGCCTGCTCGGCCAGCACGGCGATGTCCTGGATGACGCCGGTCTCGTTGTTGGCCAGCATAATCGACAGCGCCGTCGGCCGCTGCTGCAGCATCGCGCTGAAGTCTTCACGGTCGATGCGCCCTTCGCCATCGACGGCAATTTCGCCCCAGCCACCTACCCGTCCAGCAAGCCGGGCCGGCTCGCGCACGCTCGGATGCTCGACCGCAGAAATGCCGATCTGGCCGCGCTGATGGCCCAAGCCGCGAATGAACAAGTTGTTCGCCTCGGAACCCCCACCAGTGAAAACCACTTCGGTTGGATGGGCACCGACGGTAGTCGCGACTTGCTCTCGCGCCCGGTCAATGGCCGCACGCGCCGCCCGGCCATATTCGTGCCGGCTCGACGGGTTGCCATAGCGCTGCGCCAGCCAAGGCAGCATCGCCTCGACGACGGCCGAATCAACCGGCGTCGTGGCGTTGCAGTCGAAATAGACGGGCGCGAACATGGCTTGGTTGGTGCTGCCTCAAGCAGCAACCGCTGCAGGAATGCGCCGGATCGGCCGCCGCAAGGGTTGTTCCTTTTCCAGCGCTTCGGTGCAGGCCGCATTGGCGCGCTGCTCGGCGACCAATTCCGCCAGATGCACGCCGGTCAGATAATCGAACATGCGCTGGTTGAGGGTCATCCAAAGCGTATGGGTCATGCACGGATGGTCGTCCTTGCAATCGCCGCGGCCGCCGCATTGGGTCGCATCCAGGGTCTCATCGACCGCGCGAATGATGTCGGCCACCGACATCTGTTCCATCGGCCGTGCCAGACAATAGCCACCACCCGGGCCGCGCACGCTCGACACCAAGTGATGCCGGCGCAGCTTGCCGAACAGTTGTTCCAGGTAGGAAAGGGAAATCTTCTGCCGCTCGGCGATCCCGGCCAGGGTGACCGGCCCGAGATGCTGGCGGAGCGCCAAGTCGATCATGGCAGTGACGGCGAAACGCCCCTTGGTTGTCAATCTCATGGTGTCTTCCTCTCGTCTCTCGTTGAAGGGAACGATCAATACCTGACCGTTTTGATCGACTATAGCTGATCCCAGGATAGCTAGTCAACTATTTTTGAAAGAAAGGTCGGATCGAACTTGTCCGCGGTCGCGACGTCGTCCTCGACGGAAACCCCGCAACGTTCGATGTACTTGAGCAGGACCTCGATGCGCCGATCGGTCTCGACGGCATGATCGAGCAACCCGTGGATGGCCATCGACAGCGGATCGTCCTCGTCACGCGAGACCGCATAAGCGGAAAACCCCATCTGCGCCGCCTTCTCCACCCGCGCCTGGTCCCGGCCAGGTTCGACGATACGGGCTGGAATGCCGACGGCTGTCGCCCCCGGCGGCACGTCACGGACGACGACGGCGTTCGATCCCACCTTGGCGCCCTCGCCGATCGTGATCGGACCGAGCACCTTGGCACCGGCGCCAACGACCACGCCCTTGCCCAGCGTCGGATGGCGCTTACCCTTGTTCCACGAGGTGCCACCGAGCGTCACTCCGTGATACAGCGTGCAACCCTCGCCGATCTCCGCCGTCTCGCCAATGACCACGCCCATGCCATGGTCGATGAACACGCAGCGCCCCACCGTCGCACCAGGATGAATCTCGATGCCGGTGATCCAGCGGGTGAAATGCGACATCGCCCGCGCCATCCAGCGCAAACCGTTGCCCCACAGCCAGTGCGACAAGCGATGCAGGGTGAGCGCGTGCAGGCCCGGATAGCAGGTCAGCACTTCCCATGTGCTGCGCGCCGCCGGATCGCGGTCGAATACGCAACGAATGTCTTCGCGCAGCCTGTTGAAAAACACGAAAAGCTCCTGTTCCGGAAGTGGAATTATAACTGTGGTCGGTCAAGCCCAAGTGCCTGAGTCGGCTTTACGACAATGGATTTCGTCCATGATCGCACTCGCAAGTTCCGCGCCCCCAGATCGCAACCATGCTCAGTCCTTCGCCTGAAATGACGCAAGCATTCCGCGCAGGATCGCCACTTCCTCATGTTCCAGGCCCGCCCGCGAGAACAGCCGCCGCATGCGCAGCATCAATCGCTTCGGCTGCGCCGGATCGAGAAAGCCGCTACCGACGGCCGCGCGCTCCAGGTGCGCCATCAGACCTTCGACTTCGTCATGGCTCGCTGGTTTGCCGGCATCGGCGACCCTCGGCGGCGCGCCAACCTCACCAGCAGCCAGGCGCAGCTCGTAGGCAAGGATCTGCACCGCCTGCGCCAGGTTGAGGGAATGATAGTCGGGCGAGGTCGGAATGAGCGCCCAGTGACGGCACAGCGAGACTTCTTCATTCGACAGGCCAGCGGTTTCGTTGCCGAATACCAGCGCCACCTCGCCCAGTGCCGTCTCGGCGATGATCTCGGCAGCCGCCTGACGCGCCCAACGCGGCGGCGTTGCCAGCTCGCGCCGACGCGCAGAGAGTGCGGTCGCGGAGATGGTCCCGGCAAGCGCCTGCGCCAGCGA
>PMIF01000186.1 GCA_003157035.1 Rhodocyclaceae bacterium | reverse complement strand
GTCAGCGGCAGTAGCGGCTTCGACTTCGACACCAGCGGTTTCACTGTTGGCGCCGATCGCTGCTTCGGCGCTACGACCATCGGCTTCGGCCTCGGCTACGGCCAGGACCGCAGCACCTTTGCCGACAACATCGGTAACAGCAAGGGCAGCGCCTCGACCGCGGCAACCTACGGCAGTCTGCGAATGACGCCCGATTGGCGCATCAACTGGATGGCCGGGGTCGGCCACGTCGCGTTCAATTACGACCGCTTGATCGGCGAAATCGACAGCCACGCCCACGGTCAATGGTCGGCGACCCAGTGGTTGAGTTCCGCCTCGACTCGTTTTGACCGGCATTTCGGCGATCTGCGCCTGGCGCCCTATTCCCGTCTCGACCTGGCCACAGTCCAGGTCGACAGCTATGCCGAGACCGCCGACACCGCTTATGCGCTGCGTTACCAGGGCCAGCGCGTAACCACCGGCGCGGCAACGGTCGGTCTGTTGGCCGAATACAGTCATGAAAGCGAATTCGGCAAGTTAGTGCCGAGAGTGCGCATCGAATATCAGCACGACTTTTCGCACCGCGAACAGTTGTCGGTCGGTTACGCGGCGATGCCAGCAGGCACCGTCTATTCACTGCCGGCGGATTCCCTGGACCGCCGCCTATTGATGTTCGCATTGGGCAGCGACTTCTACTTGCGCAATGGTCTTTCGTTCGGCGTCCTTTATCTGCATCAGCAGGCCAACGACAGCCGTGCCAACACGCTTCAATTGCGCGCCGTGCAAAAGTTCTAAGCGGCGTCGATAGCGGCCCGGTCAGGCGTTGCCGCATCGCGTTTGACCGGAAGACCGAAAATTTGTCCGGATTGTCACGGAAAACACGTAATACAGCGGTAACAAGCGAATTCTGTCTTCGCCAAACCCGCGTCTTCTGGCAACCACGAGTTGCAGCGGTCTCGTTAACAGGAATAGCAAATCATGGAACCTACGATCGGACTGGTATTGACTCAGGCGAAGGCGCTGCGGCAACTGTGCAGCGACAACGCCCACGGCGCCGCGCGCGATGCCTTCCTGGCACGCCTCGATGACGACATCGAGGCTTTGTATTCCGGGACGCTCGGCGTCACTGTCGTGCCCCTGGCCGGAGTGGACAGTCAGACACTGTCCCGTCTGCTGAGCGGGCTCGCGACTGTCGAGCCGACAAGCGAGCTGGTCGACAGCAGCGGACTGCTGACCATCGGCTATCACCGGCCATCGCCCGCGGCCACTGGAGCGCGCAGCGCGACGCGTGTCCTGCCCCTCGCCAGCGATGCCGCCAGGGCTGGTCTGCGCGGTGTCAATCTGGCGGTTTCGGTGCACGAGGTATTCTCCTCGCCTCTGCTGTTCGGCCGCCTCATCCAGGAGACGGACCTCCTGGTACTGGTCGGCAGCGCCGCGAAGGAGGACGAAGTTCTGCTTGCCGGTCTGGCGCGTTTGGCGGAGCAATGTCGCTTTGCCATTCATCTTGCGCTTACCGAAACGCCGGGGTCAGCAGAGACCCTGGTCAAGGGTCTGTTCCGCGACTGGCAAGCTGCACCTGCCGAAGCGACGACGAAATCACTGCTCGAGGGTGTCTGGCCGACCGTGACGCCGGAAAAGCGGCGGGAAGCGCTGGGGCACGGCGGACTGGCCCGGCTCGGACTGCACGCCGACCTTCTGGCCAAACAGGTTCAAAGCGAACTGGCTGATCTCAAGTTCAGGCAGGCAGAATTCACTCGCTTTCGTCGCGGCGAGGATGTCGCCGACGGCAGTGCCGATTTGCGCGAGCAAGCCGATGCCCTCAAAGCCTCGATCGATCAGTGGCTAGGCGGGCGCAAGGACGCCCTGGCGCTCACAGCCGCCGACGGCATATTGCCGTTCGATCCACGTCTGCTGGCCAATCGCCTTGAAGTGCATGATCTGATTCATCGTGAGGAGAAGTCCGCCGCTGTGATCAAGTATCCGATCCTCAATGCGCGTTTCTTCCATCCCCTGGTCAGCCACGCGTTCACACTTCTACCCGATCCAGCGGCGATCTCGCAGATTCAGACACGGCTCGTCTCGGCACTGGAATCGCAAGTGCGCAGCGACAGTGACTCGCTGTCGCAGCATGCCGGCGAACTGGCCGATAGCATGCGGCGCACCGGCGAGCTCTATCCGCTATTCGCCGGCGCGCTGTCATCCGTGCGCCTGCCTTTACTGCTGAAAGACAAGGTCGCCCGTACCTTGGAGGGCGTCGAACTGGAGGTCGAAGCCGAAGACCGCTTCGTTCAGGAAGGCTTCTTCAAGCGCCTGATGGAAGGCCGCATGGTCGCCAGCATGGCCTTCTCCTTCATAACAATGTCCGCCGGCATCTTCGTACTTTTCGGCGACCCGTCGATCAAGCGCGGCCTGATGAAGTTCAGCGGCGTCATCGTCATCATGATGGTGCTCTATTTCATCTTCACGCTGATGATCGCCGGCGAGGAAGAAAAGAAGGAACTCGAAGAAAAACTGGAAAAGATCCGCGGCCAGATCCATCAGGCCGTTATGCGGCCACTGGCCAAGGCCGAGCAGGCCATCATGAAGATCTACCAGGAGTTCATCCAGGAGGTCAAGGATACCTACCTGACGGTCATCGAAGGCGTCACCAAAGTCAAGGTTGCCGAGAAGGCGCGCATTGCCGAGACGCGCAAGCGCGAAGACGAACTGCAGAAGGCCTTCTTGCAGCGCCGACAACAATCCAGTGTCGCCCTGACGCAAAAGGTTCCGCAGTTCATCACCGGCCTCGACAAGACCCGCACCGAACTGGACAAGCAGGCGGCAGGCACCGCCGCAGCGCCCGCCACCAGCACGGGCCTGCGGCCGGCCACGCCGGCTACGCCGGCTACGCCGGCTGCTGCCGCTGCGCCGAGCGCCGCATCGGCAGCGGTGGCGGCCGCCCAGGAACGCCTGGCAGCGCTGCGCGCCGCCAAACCGCCGACGGAGCCGAGTGCGGCTGCGCCCAACGCCAAGCCAATGACGGTTGCCGAGCGCCTGGCGGCCCTGAAGGCGCGCAGCGCACCGCCGGCAACGCCGGTACCGACTGTCACAGCTGAAGCCGCCGTGGCCGCGACGACCCCGGCCGTCACGCCCGCATCACAGCCGACCAGCGAGGTGAAGTCATGAGCGTGTTTGCCATCCATGTCGGCAACCTCCATGTTCGCTCAGCGTTCCACGGCAGCCCTGACTTGCCGACGGTCGCCGAAGACAGCGGCGAACCGCAGCGTTTTCTCGCTCCCAGCATTGTCACCATCGATTCCGGCGGCGCCCAATTCGGCTATTCGGCGCTGATGTGCGCCGAGGCGGCGCGGCCGGATACTACCGTCTGGCGCTATCGTCGCGCCGGCCTGGCAGCGCGGGAAGTCGGCGCCGTTGATTGGAACGGCCGCGGCCTTTCGGCAGAAGCTTTCACCGCCTACGCGCTGGGCAAACTCGACAGCGATGCCCGTATCTGGGCGCCGATACCTCCTGACATGGCGCTGGTCGTGCCCGACGAAACGACGCCGGCAACACGCCTGCGCCTAGCTTCGTTGGTCGTTGAGACCACTGGCCGTCCGCTGACCATCGTCGCCGAGAGCGATGCCCTGATGCGGCTCGTCGAACCGACGGGCGACGGCGACTTCCTGGTAGTCAGCATCGACGACGACGCGACGCGCGTCCGCCTGTTGCGCCAATCCGGCGGCAGTTGCACTGTTCTGGCCGGCGAAGTCGCTCCAGACCTGGGCCTCGAAGCGCTGCGTCTCGAGTGGCTGCAGCGCTGGAACGCCGAGGCAGCCAGCTCGTCTCTGTCGGCATTCGGCACTGGCGACAACTACGAGTTTGAAGGCATCTGGCAGGACGTCTGGGATTGTCTCAACGACGACCCGCGCGCCAAGCCGAAGATGCCGACCTGGCCGCTGTTGCGTCGCTCAACGCTCAATGCCCTGACCGTGCCGCGCACGGCCCTGCTGGCCGAACTGAACCAACGTTGGCGGAACACTGCAGCCCTGGCCGACCGGCTGCTGACGGCCTCGGGCAAGGCGGCCAACGGCCTTGCCGGCCTGATCGTCGTTGCCGACCGGGCGCTGGCGCGAATCGTCGCCGGCGCAGTCGGCAGCGCGCTGGCCATCGCCGAGGGCAAACGCCTGCAGCTGTCCGCTGATGCCTATGCCTGCGGCGGCGCGGCGCAGGCGGCACTTGCCGGCGCCGGCAGGTTCGAGATCAGCGAAGCGCCGCATGGAGTCGGCGTCATCGGTATGGCCAAGGACGGCTCGGGCACAACCGTGCGTGCCTTGATCGAGAAAGGTGCAGCCCTGCCGGCGACAGCCGCGTTTTCGGTCATGGCCAATCGGGATGCACAACGAATGCTGGTACTGACCCTGGAGACGGTCGGCAGCGACAGTGCGCTGTCCTACCGCTTCCAGTTTGGCCCGATGTTAGGAGTTGGCATGCTACGCGTGAATATGCACGTGCAATGGGGGCGCGCCAACCGTATTGTGGTGACAGCAACGGATAGCGAAAGTGGTTTGGAACTGAAGTGTGTCGATGCAGTGGAGTTGGTGGCAGGCAAGGCACTGGCAGGCGCCAGCCACCTGAAGACACTGCTGGGAAGCTAAGTCGATAGGCAGGGGAATCGACTTCCGAACCGTGGCATGGCCACCGAGCGGAAGCCGACACGAGGGCCGGCAATGCCGGCCGATGGGCAACTGATCTGAGATAGGAGCGAGCCATGGCAGCAGCAGGAGGAGGACAACAACTGGTCGATTTGTTGACCCAGATGCGGTCGACAATCAATGAACATTTCATCCCGACACTGGAAAAGTTGAGAGGCGATTTCGAGCACGAAATGAAGGCCGTGGCCGACTGGACGGACGAGGTGGCAACCGCGATCGACCATACCAGCCAAACGTGCACCAGCGAAGTCAACAAGGCGATGGACGCGATCCATCATGGGCAGCAGGACGTCAAGACCGATACCGCGCATTGCAGCGAGACGATCCACGGCCATAACAGTACCGTTCAGGAAGCCAACACCAACGCCCACACGGCTGCCGAAACGTCGACGGGGCATTTCGCTGACGTCACCAGCAAGCTGGGTGAAGCCGAAGAAGCGCACGGCCATGCCACCGAGGAGATCAAGAGCCATAGCGACTCCTGGCAGTCCGACATCGATCACAAGACCTCGGAAGTCAACGAACACGCGCACACCATCGACAGCCATTTCAGCCATGCCGGCGAACAGGTCCTGCACAACATGAACGACCTGGGCAGCCAACTGAATCACACTTCGGAAACCCTGACCAGCCACGTCTCGACCACCCTGGAGCACCACGACTCGGCGCTGCAACAGTTAGTCTCCGAACAGGGGCAGAACTTCATCCATGGCATCGGCGGCGAACTGGGCGGACATGCCGGCGACTTCATGTCGACCATTGGCCAGTTCATGGAGGCCGGCGAGAAACTCGGTGAGACCTTCGGCGGCGGCACCCAGGAAGTTCTCGACGATATCCAGAAAGTCACCCAGATCATCGACACGATCAAGCCGATTCTGGACTTCATCCAGAAGTTCGACTGATCAGCGCTGACGCAATAGGAGAATCAGAAAATGGCAAATGCACATGACCTGCAGCAGGTGCTGACCGAAATGCACGAACGCACGGATGCCTTGCGCGAGGGCTTCGGCGTCGTCGAAAGCGACTTCGGCCGCCTGGAAACCGAAGACGGACAGTTCAAGTTTGAAGAACTATCCAGTTACCATGGCGACGTCGGCGAAGTACAACACTACGCCGATGACCTCAGCAAAGAGGTCGACCAGATGTTGGAGTTTCAGAATCAGCACCTGGAATCGGATCTGCGCCAGCAGATCGCCCACCTCACCGAGGCCATCGCCGCTGCCGCCTCGGCGTTGCACGACCACGCCAGTCGTCATCAGGAAGCTCATCACGACTTGCAACACGAGGCGACCCAGTTCGGCAGCGACATCGATCATTCGATCAGCGAGCTCGATCACACCAAGAGCCAGTACGTGCAGCACGTCGATCACATGACCCAGACCCTGGGCGATGCCGCCGACAAGGCCAGCCACTCTGCCCAGGCCCTTGGCGACAGTGTCCAGCACGAACAGACCGAGACCCTCAACAAGGCGCATGAGACTTTCCACGGTACGGTCAGCAAGCATAACGAGAGCACGATCCCACAACTTTTCGAACAAGGCCTCAGCCAGCTTAGCCAGGGTGCCGACCATCTCGACCAGCACTGCACCAGCGCCGGCGACATGTTCAAACAGGAACTGGCCCAGTTCATCAAGGACATCGAGGACGACGCCGTTCAACAGGTGCACGACCAAATCGAGACCAAGTTCAAGAAGCTAATCGAAGAGGTGTTGAAGTTCCTTGCCGACCAGATCGCCGAGTCGATTGTGATGACCACCGCCGGTGCTGCGACGACGTCAGCGATGGCGGAAATCCTGCCGGAAATGATCGCCTTGAAGAAAGCGCTCGATGCCATCAAGGTCGCCATCGAGGTCTTCAAGGCACTCAAGGATCTGCTCTGATGGTGCCCGTACCATCCTGCCTACGAGAGGAAAGATAAATCATGGCCACACACGAACACTTTCATGTCGACGTATCCGACGTTTCCCAGCATTTCGACGAGTTGGTCAAAGAAGGCCAGGACGTCATCTCCCGCATCGACACCCTGAAGAACCGCTTCGAGGCCGTCGGCGCCGAAGTCGACAAAGCCAACGCGGCGGTGCAGCACGGCAAGGACACCATCGACCAGGGCATCAAGAACCTGCATCAGGCGGTGACCCAGGCGATGAGCCACCTGCAAAGCCAGGTCCAGGAAAATGTCGCCGAGTTCCAGACCTTCATGTCCGGCGTCGACGCTTCGTCGCACAAGTTCGCCGATTTGAAGAACACCTTCGATCACAGTCACGAAACCCTGACCGGAGCGCTGGACAAGTCGCACGACCATGTCCGCCAACTGACCGACCAGACGAAGAGCACGGCCCATACGACACAAAGCCACACCCATGATGCGGCTAATCAGGTCACACATCTCGGCGACACGCTGGCGCAGCACTTCGAGTCGTCCACCCATGCGGCGGTCAGCAAGCTTTCCGATCACCTCGATCACGTTCGCGGCGAGGCGGAGACTTTCACCCACCAGACACAGGCCCACGTCGAGCAGATCGAGCACGATGTGGACACCACCGTCACCGAACACGTCGAGACCCCGGTTCATCAAGCGGCGGGCCAAGGTGTGCAGCTAATGCACCAAATCGCCAGCACCGATGTTGATAGCATCATCCATCAGGTGATGGACGCCGGCCGAACAGCGCTGGAGAAAGAGGTCAAGACGATCATTCACGACCTGATCGCCAAGGTTGCCGCGGAGTTGGACAAGGTCAGCGAGGACATCGAAAAGGCGGGCCACGACAACTCGGGAGCACGCGCGATCATCCAGCCGATATTCGACTTGATCGAGGGCCACATCGACACGGCTGGAAGTTCCGTGCAACACGGTGCCGGCGTTGCCAGCGGCGCCGGCTGCGATTACCACAACCCGTAATCGCCGGCCCGCCCACCCGCAACGACGACCCGACATTTCATTAGGAGACTCAAATGGCTGATCACAACGACGCCCTGGCCCAACTTGCCGCCGTCAAGGCTGAACTGGATACCACCCGGTCACAAGTCCAGGAGGTGGAAGGACTGATGGACACGCTGGAACACAGTTTTCAAGCCTTCTTGCAAGAAGTCGAACAACTGGTGCACCAGGAAGATGCCAAGCTGCAGGATGCGCAGCACCATGCGACCCAGATGGACCACGATCTTGGCGCCCTGCTTGGGCATTGGAAGCAATCCATGGAGCAGGCAACCACGGAAATCCAGCACGAGACCGAATCAACTGATCACGATCTACAGGAAGCCGTGCAGCATCACGAAGCGTTCGGCAGTGCCCTGGACGAGGCCGACGGTCAGCTCCACGACCATGGCCAGCAGGTGCACGACACGGCGCAACAGCTTGCCGACAAGGCCCACGAAATGGTCCAGGGCGTCACCAGCGAGTCGCATCAAACCACCGAAAAACTCGACCACCTGACGCAGAACGCCGAGCATGCTGAACACGAAGTCGATCAATCCCACAGCGGCTTCCAGCACGTGGCCAACGACGCCCTGCATACCCTGGATGAACACGCCGCCAACTTCAAGCAGCATGCCCAAGACCAGAGCAGTCATTTCCATGAGACACTCGATACGCATCACCAACAGACCCAGCACGGTCTGACCGATGCGCTGCATACGATGGGCGACGGCCTGACCAGCCACCTCAGCGAACTGGCCAACCACGTCCAACAGTTCGAGCAAACGCTCAGCCAGGTCGCCGAGTTGGTCACCACGCTGGCCGGCGAAGGCGTCCAAGGCGTCGCGACAGTCGGCTCGGCCATGGACGAAACAGCGGTCGGACTCAATACCTTGGGTGGCATCATCAAGGATGCCGAGGACATCATCAACGACTTGTCTCTGGACTGATGACCAATGCCGTGAATCGCGCAAGGGGTTTGCCCTTGCGCGAGGATCGTCTACGATTTGTTGAATGACCAGCTTGAAGGGATAGGGCGATGAACTTACGAACGAATCGGCTTCACCTAGTCTTCGCAGCGGCCTCCCTGCTGTTGTCCGCCTGCGTCAGCAATGTTCGCGAGGACGTCGCTGAAGCGGCGATCGACGCCCAGAAGGGCCCGGAAGCCCCAGTGCAGCGCAACATCACCAACTTCGACGATGCCCTGCAGTGCATGGACATGCTGTTGATCGACAACGGCATCCGCGACGTCGTGGTCCTCACCGAGGATCTGGTCGACAACACCAAGAAGGCCAATGTCGGCACCCGCGATATGCTGATTTCGTCCGTCTCGGACATGACGCGGCGTAGCCGCGCCATCCGCCTGATTACTTTCGGCGGCGACGTCAAGAACCTGCAGGACTGGCTGAAGAATTCCGGCGGCCATACCAACGTCTACAACTTCCAGCCCGACTACAACATCCGCGGCTCGCTGACCCAGATGGACGAAGGCGTTGCCTCGGGTCAAGCCGGTCTCAATGTCCAGCTCGGCCCGATCGGCGGCGGCAAGAACGCCTCGTCTAACGCCACGGTGCTCGGCATGGACCTCAGCGTCATGAGCACCAAGACCATGGAGCTCTTGCCCGGGGTCACGTCAAGGAACTCCGTAATGCTGTTCCGTAATGCTGAAGGCACCAACTTCGGCGTGAACTACACGGCCGGCGGTGGCCAACAGGGTGGCCAGCAAGGCAACCAGCAAGGTGGCCAACAAGGTGGCCAACAAGGCGGCCAGCAAGGTGGCCAACAGGGCGGCGGCATGCAAGGGCAGGTCAGCAGCAAGACCTTCGGCATCAACTACAATTTCTCCGTCAGCAAGTCCGAGGGCATCGGCGGCGGCGTTCGCAACCTGGTCGAACTGGCCACCATCGAACTGTTCGGCAAGCTGCTGCGCATCCCCTACTGGCAGTGTCTGGGGGTCGACGCCAGCCACCCGATCGTCAAACGGGAGATCGGCGACTGGTACTACAACCTGGTCTCCGAAGGCAAGCTGGTTCCCTATATGCAGAACCAGCTGCGGGTCATGGGCCGCTACAACGGCCCGATCAACGGCCAGATGAACAAGGAGTTGCGTGATGTCCTGAAGGATCTGGCGGCGGCGAACAAGATGCCAGCGCCGGACACCGTCGATGAGAACCTGTTCTCGTACGTGCTCAATCTGCGCAACAAGAACATCAAGGGCAGCGCCACGCAGCTCGCTCACTTGTCGGAGGCCGACTTGCGCAAGCGCTTCGCCAAGAAGAAGGGTGACGTCGCCACAACCCGTGGCCTGGGCGAGCACAAGGGACTGCAGCCGATCGGCGTCGAAGTCATCGGTGCGGGCAAACCGCACCGCACCGGCGACCCACTACAGGTCACAGTGAAGACGGATCGCGACGCCTACCTGTACTGCTATCTGACCTCGGCGAAGGACGCCACGACGATGCGCATCTTCCCGAATCCGAAGGCCACCGATCCCCTGGTGCGCGCCAACGAGGCGACCGCCGTGCCCGGTAACGGTGGCATGGCCGTCAAGGCCACGGCCACCTCTGAGTCCGTGGTCTGTTTCGCCTCGGACGCCGACCCGGCGCTTACCGCCGGCCAGGAACTGGTCGGCCGCGGATTCGATCCGCAACATAACTCTGTCGAGCTGGTACGCATGGCCATCGGTAGCGGCTCGGACGGCTATTTCGGCGAAGGCCGCTACCTGCTGCGGAAGAAATAACCATGACTGCCAAATCGATCCGCCATACCCTGGCTGCCATCCTGGTCGCCGGACTGTCATCGGTAGCGATCGCCGCCGACCCGGACAGCGAACCACCGCTGAAGGTGCCGCCACCACCCAGCCGCGAGCCGGCGCCGCTGTTTGCCCCGGTCGAATATCCGATGCCGGGCAACGCGACCGGCGGTGGCTATCAGATGCGCTGCTGGCAAAGAGGCCAACTGCTATTCACAGAAAACAACCTCAGCGAACCAGTGATCGCCAACCTCCCCGGCAAGATCGCGACGTTCGTCGAGAAGTCAGGCAGCAATACCTACATGATCGAAGTCGCCGAGTCGCTTTGCCTGATCAAGAAGCGCTAGGCCTCACCGGGGCGTGACCGGACGCCATTCTCCGGTCGATTCTGCTATCGTAGAGACCTTCCAGAAGCACTTCTTGGTGATGACCAGACCATGACCACCGACCAGAATATACCCAGCTTCTACGATGAAGGAGATGAGCGCAGCAGCCAGGATGTGCATGCCTTGCGCGAAGGTTTCCGCGTTGGCGAATTCGAGTTCAAGGGTGTCATCGGCAGCGGCGGCTTTTCGATCGTCTATGAGGCATGGGATCACTCGCTGAACCAGCCGCGGGCGATCAAGGAATTCCTTCCTCGCGGCCTGGCGGCGCGTTTCGACAACGATACCATCACCGTCCTGTCGAAGAAGGATGAGGCCGCCTACAGCAGCGGCTTGGCCCGCTTCATCGCCGAGGCCCGCTTGCTCGCCGGCATCAACCACCCGTCGGTGGTCCGCGTCTATCGTTGCATCGAAGCGAACCGGACGGCCTACATGGTCATGGACTTGTGCCAGGGGGAAACCCTCGAGCAGCGTCTGATACGCGAGCCCAAGATCGACGAGCCGTGGCTGCGCGGGTTCCTGGTCGCCATGCTCGGCGGCCTCGATACGCTTCATGCCGCCCGCATTCTGCATCGCGACATCAAGCCGTCCAACATTTTCCTCATCGACGGCCACCGACCGGTGCTGATCGATTTCGGTTCTGCCCGCCAGTTGAGCGAAGGCACCGCCCGCCAGGAAATGACGGCCATCGTCACCTACAACTACTCGGCGCCGGAGCAGTGGGACAGCACCGGCCAGTTTGCCCAGGGCGCCTATTCGGACATCTATTCGCTTGGCGCCACGGCCTACGAACTGGTGGCGCAGCGCAAGCCCAACGCCAGCAACACGCGCCTGCTGCGCGACTTGCTGGTGCCGGCCACCGACATCGCCAAGGGCAAGTATTCGGCGAAAATTCTGGAGACCATCGACAAGGCGCTGAAGATCTCGGTCGCCGACCGCTATCAGACGGCGCACGAATGGCTGGCCGACCTGCAACGCTCGTCGCCTCACGCTGGCGGCGGCCGCAAGAGCCCGGCCACGGCCATCATTGCCGGTGTGGTCGTTGTCGCAGTCGCCGCCGGCGGCTACCTTTGGCTGAAGAAGGGCAGGCACGAAGCGCCGGTACCGGTGGCGGTCGCTGCCCAAACCGCGCCGGGGAGCCTGATGAACGATTGCCCGAACTGCCCGGAAATGGTCGTCGTCGGCAAGGGCGATTTCCAGCAGGGGGCCGGCAACAACAGCGCCGACCGCGATGAACTGCCGAAGCATCCGGTCAAGATCGGTTACGACTTCGCTGTCGGACGTTTTGAAGTGACGCGGGCACAGTTCCGCGAATTCGTAAACGCCGCTGGCTACAGCTTCGGCGGCGACCCCAGTTGCGGCAAGAAGAAGAGCGGTGGCGAAGACAAGACCTGGAAGGATCCCGGCTTCCCCCAGCGCGACGACGAGCCGGTGGTCTGCGTCAACTGGTTTGACGGCAAAGCCTACGCCGACTGGCTCTCCAAGGTGACCGGCAAGAAATATCGGCTGCTCTCGGAATCGGAATGGGAATACGCGGCGCGCGCCGGCAACGACGGCGCCACGCCCTGGGCCGACGACCTCGCCGCCGCCTGCAACTACGCCAACCTGGCAGACGAAGCCTACGCCCAGCGCACCAACACCAAGAACGGCGCCAAGTGCAGCGACCAGTTTGCCCTCACCGCCCCCGGTAGCACGGCCTTGCGCAAGAACCGCTTTGGCCTGCACGACATGCTCGGCAACGTCGCCGAGTGGGTGGCCGACTGCCAGAGCGACGACTATGTCGGCGCGCCGACGGACGGCTCGGCCGTTAGCAGTGCGACCTGCCAGCAATACGTATTCCGTGGCGGCGCCTTCAACTATTCTGCTGCCGACGTCCGTTACAGCCGGCGCGAGTTCATGCCGCCGGGTGAACGCAAGCCCTATGTCGGCTTCCGCATCGCGCGCGACATCGATGCCCCACCTGCCGCCCCGGCGGCGGAAGGCGCCGAGCACGCCGGCGATCATGCGGTGAAGAAGTGATGGCGACGACAATTCGACTTCGATTATTGCTCGTCGCCGCCTGCGCCGCCCTGATCCAGCCGGTGCTGGCCAAGAACGTCGACGTCAACGAAGACTTCGGCGACAAGAACGTCAAGCAGCCGGGAACGAAAGGCGGCAAGGGCCGCTCGGCGATCCAGAGCGCTCTCGAACAGGCAGCCTCCGTGCGCGTCGATCACGTCGTCTCGGTGACGGCCGGCAACAGCCACACCCTCGTGGCGCGCCAGGATGGCGTCACGCTCGCCTGGGGCGACAATGACGCCGGGCAGCTCGGCGATGGCAGCCGCAATCCCTCCGACCGGCCGGTGATGGTGGTCGGCGGCCCCTACGCCCAGGTTGCTGCCGGCGGCAGCTTCTCACTCGGGCTCAAGGCCGACGGCACACTCTGGTTGTGGGGCCAGATGGGCGCCGGCAGCGACGGCGGCAAGAAACCGGAGGCGCGGCGTTTGAATATCGCCGGCACGGCCGTCGCCATCGCCGCCGGTGGCCAGCATGCGCTGGCGATCACCAGCGACGGCGGCCTTTGGGGCTGGGGCGGCAACCAATTCGGCCAGGTCGGTGACGGCACGACGACTTTCCGCCCCTCGCCGGTCCAGATCGGCAGCAACTTCGTCGCCATTGCCGCCGGCGGTAGTCACAGCCTGGCGGTCAATCGCGACGGAACGCTGTTCGCCTGGGGCAACAATGAATTCGACCAGTGCGCCCACGACGCCATGACACCCAAGGAAGTGGCACGCGGCTTTGTCAGCGCCGCCGCCGGCCGCAATCACTCACTGGCTATCAAGCGCGACGGCAGTCTCTGGGCCTGGGGCGACAATCGCAATGGACAACTTGGCGACGGCTCGACCAACCGGCATAGCGCCCCCGTTCAAGTCGGCAGCGATACCGGCTGGACTGCCGTGGCTGCCGGCAACGGTCACTCGCTCGGGCTGCGGCAAGGCGGCCTCTACGCTTGGGGCGGCAATGACGAGGGCCAGTTGGGGCTCGCCGGCGTCGCCTCGGCAGCAACCCCGACCAAGGTGAACGGCGACTTCATCCGCATCGCCGCCGGCGCCTATCACTCCGCTGCCGTCAAGACGGATGGCGGACTCTTGATCTGGGGCTCATCGGATCGCGGCCAAGCCGGCCGCGGATCAGGACCGCAACCGCACCCGATGTAGGCAAGCTCCGCCACACGTCCCATCTGTCGTCTGCGGACGACCTGCCGTCACGGCTATGCCAAGTGCCAGAATCCATCCAGGCACAGCGAGAGGGTTCATCATGGTCAAGTCGATTGTTCGGGCGCTAGCCCTGTTTTGTTTCCTGGCGATTTCATCCCTGCCCGCGCTCGCCGATCAGACGATCAGCGCCGACGGTTTGCCATCCGGCTGGGCGGACTGGTCGTGGAACTCGACCGTCAACGTCGCCAATACCGCCGTCAAGCATTCGGGAACGTCAGCCATTGCAGTCACTATCACCGGCGCCTGGGGTGCCCTGTACCTGCATTCGACCACCGCGATCGACCTGGCCTCTTTCACCACGATCGAGTTCTGGGTCAACGGTGGCAGCGCCGGCAAGCAAAGTCTGGTGCTGGTAGCCAATGGCAATAGCGAAAGCTTTCCGTTCACCGCCACCGCCGGTACCTGGACGAAAGTCAGCGTGCCGCTAGCGAGCCTGGGTAGTCCCAGCTCGCTCAGCGACCTCTACTGGCAGGACGCCGCGGGACACAGCCAATCGACGTTCTACCTCGATGACATCGTGCTCATCGCCGGCACCGGCGGCGGTGGCGGCAGCGCGCCGCCCGGCACCGGGCCCACCTTGAGTGTCGACGTCGCTAGCGGCCGGCATGCCATCAGCAGCGGCATCTACGGCATGAACTACGCCGATGTTGCCCTCGCCACGGAGCTCGCGCTGCCGGTTCGGCGCTGGGGCGGCAATTCAACCAGCCGCTACAACTGGCAGAACGACACAACGAATACCGGCAGCGACTGGTACTTCGAGAACATTGCCCAGGACAACGCCAATCCGGCAACCTTACCGGACGGTTCCGCTGCCGATCGCTTCGTCGAGCAGGACCGCAGCACGGCGACGCGCACGCTGATGACCGTGCCGATGGTAGGCTGGGTCGCCAAGCGCCGCCTGGCGAATCATCCCTACGACTGCGGCTTCAAGGTCTCCAAATACGGCGCGCAGCAATCCACCGACTCCTGGGATGCCGACTGTGGCAACGGCGTGCTCAGCAATGGCACATCGATCACCGGCAACGATCCGGCCGATACCAGCATGGCACTCAACGCCGCCTTCGTCTCCGGCTGGGTGGCTCACCTGGTCGGCAAGTACGGCTCCGCGGCCAACGGCGGCGTCGCCTATTACGATCTCGACAACGAACCGTCGCTGTGGAACAGCACGCACCGCGATGTCCATCCGCAGGGCAACACCTACGACGAGATGCGCGACAAGACCTACGTGTTCGCCGCCGCCGTGAAAGCCGCCGATCCGACGGCGCAGACCCTGGGCCCCGTCGAGTGGGGTTGGTGCGGCTACTACTACTCCGGCGCCGACGGCTGCGGTGCCGGTGCCGATGCCGCCGCCCACGGCAACGTAGCCTTCGTTGCCTGGTACCTGCAGCAGATGAAGGCGTACGAGCAGGCTCATTCGCTGCGCATCCTCGACTACCTGGACCTGCACTACTATCCGGCGGCGAACGGCGTATCGCTCGCCTCCGCCGGCAATGCGACAACCCAGGCGCTGCGCCTGCGTTCGACCCGCTCGCTGTGGGACCCGAGCTACATTGACGAGAGCTGGATCTCGACCATGCAGAGTGGCGGTATCGCAGTTCAGATGATCCCGCGCATGAAGCAATGGGTCGCCGACAACTACCCCGGCACGCGGCTGGCGATCACCGAGTACAACTGGGGTGGCCTCGAGAGCATCAACGGTGCCCTGACGCAAGCCGACGTGCTCGGCATCTTCGGTCGCGAAGGACTCGATCTGGCAACGCTCTGGGGCCCGCCAACAACTGGCCAGCCCGGTGCCTTTGCCTTCCGCATGTTCCGCAACTACGATGCCGCCGGCCACCTGTTCGGCGACGTGTCGGTCTCGGCAACAAGCGCCGACCAGGGGCAACTAGCTGTCTACGCTGCGCAACGCAGCCGCGACAACGCGCTGACCGTCATGGTCATCAACAAATCCGCCTCGGCGCTAACCAGCACGCTGACGCTGGCGAACTTCAGCGCGCCGACGACTGCTGCCGTGTACCGCTACAGTCCGGCCAACCTGACCGTCATCGAACACGCCGCCGACCAGGCGATCAGCGCCAATGCGCTTGCCGCAACCTTTCCGGCTCAATCGATTACGGTCTTCGTCCTGGCAGGGGCTGCCGGTGGCACGACGCCGACCACCACTCAGCTGGCGAGTGCCCCCAATCCAGGCACTGCGGGACAGAACATCACGCTAACGGCCACTGTCATCGGCAACGCGCCAACGGGCAGCGTAAGCTTCAATGATGGCAGTGCGACACTGTGCGCCGCGGTGGCGCTTGCCAGCGGCAGCGCCACCTGCAGTACGACTGCCCTGACCGCCGGACAGCATGCATTGACCGCCGCTTACGGTGGCGACAGTCGGAACGCTGGCAGCACTTCAAACTTAGTCAATCAAGTCATCAACACAGTGTCGACCAACGGCCAATTGAATTTTTCACCGGCGACATGCAGCGTGACGGAAGGGCAGACGACCAACTGCACATTGACGGTGACGCGGACGGGCGGCAGCACCGGTGCGGTGACGGTGGGCTGGAGCACGGCCAATGGCACGGCGGTGGCGGGAACGGACTTCGGTAGCGCCGGCAGCACGGCGCAGAAGAGCGGCAGCTTGAGCTGGACGGCCGGTGATGCGGCGGCGAAGTCGATCACGGTGGGTTTGTCGACGGCCAATGTGCCGGTGCTCAACAACGCCAAGGTCGATGGCAGTCGCAGCTTCACCATCAACCTGGGCACGCCCACTGGCAGCGCCGTGCTGGGCCTTGCGGCCAGTGCGACGGTGACCATCGTCGATGCCACCGGACTCGGTCTGGCCACCAGCGCCATCAGCGTCAATGAGGATGCCGGCTCGGTCGTGCTCTCCGTCAATCGCACCGGCAATGCCGCCGGCGTGGTCACGGCGCACTGGGCAGCGACCAACGGCACCGCCAGCGCCGGTACCGACTACGGCACCGCCGGCTCGACGGTACTGCCCGGTGGCACACTCTCCTGGGCCGCCGGGGATGCCGCCGCCAAGACGATCACCATTCCGGTGTTGGCCATCGGTACAGTCGGCGTGAGCCGGACCTTCACGGTCAGCTTGAGCGCCGCCACCGGCGGTGCCACCTTGATCGCACCGACGACGGCGACGGTGACCATCGTCGATACCAGCAACGTCATTCAGTTCTCTGCCGCCACGGCCAGTGTCAATGAGTCGGCCGGCACCTTGAGCCTCAGTCTCACCCGCAGCGGCAATCTGGCGAATGCGGCCAGCGTCGTCTGGGCCACCAGCGACGGCACTGCCGTTGCCGGCACGGACTTCGGCACCGCCGGACAACACGCTCCGCTCGGTGGCACGGTCACTTGGGCCGCCGGCGATGGCACGACCAGGACGCTCACCCTGCCGATCATCAATACCGGCACGCTCACTGGCGCCAAGGTGTTCTCGGTCGCCTTGAGCAGCCCTTCGAACACCACCTTGGGTGCCATCGGGCTCACCTCGGTGACCATTCAGGAGAACGACCTCAACGCCTATTTCACCCCGACGACCTATGCCGTCACCGATCGCGTCAATCCGTCGGTCACCCTGACCGTCAATCGGGCCGGAGCGGTCACCGCGGCCCTGAGCGTTACCTGGGCGGCGGTCAATGGCACCGCCCGGGCCGGTACGGACTATGGCACTGCCGGCAGCACCATGCTGCCCACTGGCACCCTCAGTTGGGCAGCCAACAGCGCGACGGCCAAGACGATCAGCATTCCGATCCTGCCGGTGACGAACACGACGGGGGGACGTGCCTTCCAGGTCGTGCTCTCTTCCGTCCAGGCCGGCGTCTGGCTCGATCCGGTGACCAAACTGGCGACGGTGACCATCAACGACGATGCCACGGCCACGGTCGCCTTCGACCCAGCGGTACCCAAGCGGGTCGTCACCGAAGCGCCCGGGGCCACGGCGACCTTGAACGTCCTGCGTAACGGTTCGCTCGGTGCCGCCGGCACGGTCAATTACACGACCGTGGCGGGTAGCGCGGTGGCCGGCACCGACTACACGGCGCGCAGCAATGTCGCAGTACCTTTCGCCGCCGGACAGAGCACGGCGACCATCGCGATCCCGATCGTCAATCACACCAGCGCCGTACCGCCGCGGGCCTTCCAGGTCGTGCTGTCGGCGCCGAGCGTCGGCCTGGGCCTGGGTACACCGACGCAGGCCACCGTGCAGATCCTCGGTACGGCGGAGGCCTTCCCGGCCCATGGTCAGTGGCCCAGCGGCTGGGTGATTCCGCAGGTGAATGGCGCCGCGGGCTACGGCTGGCAGGTGAGCAACGATCCGGGGGCGGCCGAGGGCTACTACTGCCTCAAGTCCGACTCGATCTTCGACGGCGAAGCGGCCCAGGTGCAGGTCCCCGACGCGAGCTACCTCGCCGGCAACGTCACCTTCAAGTACCGCGTCTCCAGCGAGCCCGGCTTCGACTTCCTGCGCTTCTACATGGATGGCAGCAAGCTCGGCGAATGGTCGGGCGCGGCCAACGCCACGACCTGGGGCAGCGCCTCCTTCACCGTCCCCGCCGGCCACCATACCTTCACCTGGACCTACGAGAAGGATGCCTCCGTCTCCGTCGGCAACGATACCGCCTGGATCGACGCCGTCACCCTGCCGGCGGTGGGACCGTGAATCTCAGGCGCCGCTGATCAACCCGGCCAACGCTGCCGCGTCGCGGATCAGCGTCCGGCCGCGGCCGGTTTCGACGGCGCCTGCACTCACCAGCTCGCCCATCAGGCGACCGACCACTTCGCGCGTCGTGCCCAGATGCTGGGCGATCTGCTGCTGCGTCATGCGCAGCTCTCCGTCAGCATTGGCGTGCAGCAGCAGCAGGTTGGCCAGCCGCTGATCGAGCTTGTAGGCATGCACTTCTTCAAGCTCCTGCATCAAGCGGAACACCAGAGTCGACAGTGCCCGCACGGTGACGTCCTGGATCGAAGGTTCGCGTTCGAACAGCCGGCGGAACAGCGGCCCGGGAATCAGCGCCACCGTCGTGTCTTCCTCGGCTTGCACCCAGGCCGGGTAGCGCAGGTCGTTGAACAGGCTGTTGAGGGCGAAGACGCAGGTCTCGCCCGGGTCGATGAAATACATCGTCGCCTCGGTGCCGTCGGGCGCCAGGGCATAGACGCGCAAGCGGCCGCGAACGACGAAATAGGCGCCGGAAATGCTCTGGCCCTTGTGCAGGATCGGCGCCGGCGGCGCGCAATCCTTGAGCACCAGGCCCTGCCGAAGCAACTTGCGCCCTTCGTCGGAGAGAGCCCGGAACGGACCGAGGGATTCGAGCTGGAGCGTCGCCATGGCCGCCATTCTAGCGGCATGGCCGCGACGCCGCTCCAAGACATTACGACTTCGGACTGTCCTTGGCCTTGGCAACAAGGCTTTGGCTCGACAGCGAGTTGAGGAAGGCGACGATGTCTTCAATGTCGCGCTCGGTCAGCACGCGCCGCTCGCTGCGCTTGAACACACGCTCCTCGGGCGACCAGACCACCGAGCGCGCCGAGGGGAGAGCTTCGTCGATCGGCACGCCCAGTTGCGCGCTGGCCATGATGCGCACCACTTCCGACAACTTGTCCACCGAGCCGTTGTGCAACCACGGCCCCGTCAAGGCCACGTTGCGCAACGAAGGTACCCGCCAGATGCCACGAACGCCGCTCTGGTTCGTCGCGCCACCATCCGCCATCAGGTTGTAGCGCGCTTCGTATGGCGTGGCATTGGTCGGAAAGAAGCGCAGCGCCATCTGGCCGCCGAGCAGGCTGGCATCGCTAAATCCTGGACCGCGGTGACAGGTGACGCAACCGGTCGCCTCGAACAGTGCCATGCCACGGACCTGCGCCGGTGTCAGGGCCTTGGCGTCGCCGCGAACGAAACGGTCATAGGGAGCATCGGGCGTAATCAGGGTCCGCTCGAAAGCGGCAAGCGCCTTGACCACCAGGTCGAGGGTGATCGGCTGGCCGCTGCCGAATACGTGGGCAAACTCGTCGCGATAGGTCGCATCGGCGGCCAGCCGCGCCTCGAGTTCGGCTGCGCCGGGCATGCCCATCTCGATCGGATTCATGATCGGCCCCTTGGCTTGCTCCTCGAGCGAAGGCGCCCGCCCGTCCCAGAACATCACCGATTGAAAGGCGGCGTTCCACACTGTCGGCACGTTGCGGCCGCCGACCTGACCGGCAATGCCGGTCGCCGTGCGCCGGCCGTCGCCGCCGGCCTTGCCATACAGATCGTGACACGAGGCGCAGGACAGCTTGCCGTCGCCCGACAGTCGTGTTTCGTAGTAGAGCCGCTTGCCCAACGCCACCTTCTCGGGCGTGGTTGGATTGTCCGCTGGTGCCGGTGCCGTTTCCGGCAGGGGCTGCCAAGTATAGGCGAGCGGCAGCGGTTCGCTGTTGTAGACGTTGCTCCAGTCCTTCAGCGGCGTTACCGGGCTTTGCCGATAGGCCGCCAACACCGGCGCCACCAGTTGCTCCGGCGCCTTGGCAATCGACAGGGCCACGGTCATTTTGAATGCGAATGCCAGCACGCCCATGCTGAATGCCAGGGTAAGCATCCACTTGCCGCCGGTGCTGATGCCGGAAAACGGCCCCAGTTCCTTGTGCACCATCAGCACGACCAGAGCGAACGCCAGCACTATCGCCGGCAGAGCCACCGCAAGGATGTCACCGATGCCCGTTTCCATGTTCCGCCTCCGCTCTGACCCTGCACGGAAGACAGACTACGCGCGCGGCGAACGCAGGTATGTAACAAAAGCTACACTCGCCGTCAGCGCGATTCAGTTCACGATCGCAGCACCGCCGCCCGATAGTGACGCTCGGCATCCCCCGGCCGGTCAAGACCGTCGAACAGGGCAGCCAGCTCGAGATGCGCCGCGCGCGAATCCTCGGTCGACAACGAGGCCTCTAGATAGCTTTGCGCCTTGCCCCATAACTGCCGGCGCCGGCACAGACGACCCAGGGTCAACAACAGCCGGGCGTCGCGCGGATGCTCAAGCAACCACTTTTCGGCATGGGCGATGCGAGCCAGGATATCGCCGCCCTCGCACTCGCCGTAGGCCTCGACCAAGGAAGAATCCCACTGCTCGTCGAGAAAATCCTCCACCAGCTGCGCAGCATCGCCGCAGTCGTCGGCGGCGCCCAGCGCACGGGCCGCTACCAGCGCCAAGCGCACTTCGCGCCGGTCTTCGCGGGGCATGGCACGCCAGTAGCGCATGATCTGCTCGGCATCGGCGGCCAGCGTCGCCAGATTCTGCCGGTGCGCGCGATGACGCAGCGGTGCCGCCTGTTCGGCCGTCAATGCCTTGTGCTTCTGCAACTGGCGCGTCAAACGCAGGACCTCGTCCCAATTGCCCTGGCCTTGCTCGGTGCGCAGCGCCAGCCGCAGCGCCGCGATGTGGCGACCGCCGCTGCGCGTCAACTGATTCAGCGCCTGGCGGGCGTCGAAGAACTGCCGCCGGTCGAGCGCCAACTCGACTTCGGTCATCAGACGAGCGCTGCGTACAGTCTCATCGTGGCCGCGCAGCCGCTGCCGCCAATCCTCAACCCGCTCGTCGTCATGCAAGGCATGGGCGCAGCGCAAGGCAATCAGGGCTGCCAACCCCGGCGCGCGACCCGCGGCATAGGCGGCTTCGGCCGCCTTGATGGCGTGGCCAAATCGCCCTTCATAGAACAAGCGCAGAGCATCGCGCAGAGCATCGTCGGCATGGGCCTCGACGCGCCGACGCTGGAATTCGCGCGCCGCCGCCGGCAGTCGCCAGACATTGACGAGAGCGCGTACCACGAGATAGAGCGCGACGAAACCGGCAAGCAGAAGCAGCAAGAGCAGATTCAGCGACAACTCGACGCGCCAGGGCGGCAGTACCACCAGGACATAACCGTCGTTGTAGTAGGCATAAAGCGCCAGGCCGACCGCCAGGGCGAGCAAAGCCAGGAACCAGAACAGGCCTCGCATCAGCGCTTCTCTTTGCCAATCTTCATGGCACGTACGGCGTCAAGGGTTTCGGTCAGCGCCGGCACCTCGCCGCCGACGTCCGTCGCCGCCAGCAGCTTCAACGTCGCCGCCGAAGCCTGCACCGCCTTGGCATGCCCGTCGAAGTAACGCTCCAGCCATTCGCTCGCCTGCCGGATGTCCTGGCGGAAACTTCGGCTGTCGCGGGCCAGCAGCGACAAGCGGGCGTTGACCAGGCGCAGCTTGAGATTCTCGCGCAGGAACACGCTTTGGCTGGGGGACAACAAGGCGGGATCGGCCATGCTGCCGTCTGTGCGCTCGATGCGGATCAGCTGTTTGAGTTCGTTGCTTAGGTCAGCCAACAGAGCCCGCCAGAACGCCGGCTGCGGCGCGGCTGCCTCGACCCGGCTCGGCATCGTCCTGGGGCGCTGCTCGTAGGCGAGCGGCAGGTTGTCGACCGCGCCGACCAGCCCTTCGATCTTCAGCGCCAGGCCGGGGACGTCCGCCGTCGGTTGCGCTTTCAAGCGCTCGATGTCGCGGCCGATCAGCCGGCGTAAGGCCAGCAGCTGCGGCTGACTGGAACGAGCCAACCTGGCATCGGCTGCCGACAACGACAACAAAGCCGCTTCGACGTTACCGGCCAGTTGCAACTGCTGGGCCGCGATGGTCAGCGCATGATCGACTTCCGCCACCAGGCGTTCGTCGCGGCCCTTCGACAGCTCCTGGTACATCGACTCCAGCGCCAGTTGCTGGCCCTGGGTCTCGGCAAGCTTGGCCTCCAGGGAAACCGTCCGCTCCTGCAGCGCCTGCACGTCTTCCTGTGCCCGCCGCGCCAGGTTGCGGCTATCCTTGACCACGACATCGGCCTCGGC
>PMIF01000139.1 GCA_003157035.1 Rhodocyclaceae bacterium | reverse complement strand
GGCGCCGGGCATGCACGGCGCCAACCGCACGGGGCGGCCGTTCACCGGCGATCACGCCGGAATTCTGCTCTACGAGACCTTGCATCGTTTTGGTTTCGCTGACCGACCGGTATCCACGGCCAGCAACGACGGCTTGTTATTGACGGATTGCCGGATCACCAACGCCGTCAAGTGCCTGCCGCCGGAGAACAAGCCCGAAACAAGCGAAATCAGGACCTGCAATCACTATCTCGCCGATGAACTGGATCGTTCGCCTGAGGTACGTGTTGTCCTCGCCCTCGGCCTGGTGGCCCACAAGGCCGTGCTGATGGCGCTTGGCGAGAAGGTGGCCAGCCGTGCCTTCGCTCATGGCGCCCGGCACCAGCTGCCGGCAGGACGAATCCTAATCGACAGCTACCATTGCAGCCGCTACAACACGCAGACGCGGCGCCTGACTACGGAAGCGTTCCACGATGTCTTCAAGCGGATCCGTACCGAACTCGGCTGAGCCGCCGCCTCCGACGGGCCGCCCCGAGGAGGCGGGCGCCCCCCTGTGGGGGGCAGCGAACGAATGTGAGCGTGGGGGGCCATTGTTCGATGCCAAGGCGTTTCTGGTCACGCTGACCGAGTCGCCGGGCGTCTACCGCATGCTCGACAGCGGCGGTCAGGTGCTCTATGTCGGCAAGGCGAAGAATCTGAAGAAGCGGGTGTCGTCGTATTTCCAGAAGACCGGTCAAAGCCCGCGCATCCTGCTGATGTTGCAGCAGGTGGCCAAGGTCGAGACTACGGCTACGCGTTCCGAGGCCGAAGCGCTGATCCTCGAGAACACGCTGATCAAGAAGCTGGCACCCAAGTACAACATTCTTTTTCGCGACGACAAGTCCTATCCTTACATCTCCCTGAGCGGCCATGCTTTCCCTCGCCTGGCATTCCATCGTGGCGGCTTCGAGCCCAAGTCGCGCTACTTTGGGCCCTTCCCGGCTGGCAGCGCCGTGCGCGAGAGCATCCAGCTCCTCCAGCAGACATTTCTTCTGCGTACCTGCGAGGATAGCGTCTTCGCCCATCGGTCACGGCCGTGCCTGCTGCACCAGATCCAGCGTTGCAAGGCGCCCTGTGTCGGCCTGGTCAGTGCGGAGGAATACGCCCGCGATGTCCGGCTGGCCGAACTGTTTTTGCGCGGTCGCCGCGCAGAGGTGATCGACGGGCTCAGCGAGCAGATGCAACAGGCGGCGGCGGCCCTGCAATTCGAGGCGGCGGCGGCTGTGCGCGACCAGATACGCGCCTTGCAGGCCGTGCTGCATCGGCAGTACGTCAGCTCGACCGGTGACGAGGACGTCGATATCCTGGCGGCGGTCACGCTCGATGGCGAGTGCTGCGTCAATCTGGCGATGGTTCGCGGTGGCCTGCATCTTGGTGACCGGGCATTCTTCCCTGCCAGTGCCGACAAGGACATCGAGGCCGCGGAAGGAATGCTGGCATTCGTCGGCCAACACTACAGCGAGCAAAGAATACCGCCGCGCTTGCTGCTCGACTCGCCGGTCATCGAGGAGTGCAAGGAATTGCTCGACGACCCGTCGGTCCGCGTCGGTCCGGCGCGAAATGAGATGGAACGCGCATGGTTGGCGATGGCGGTGAAGAATGCCGAGTTGGCGATTCGCTCACGTCACAACATGAAGGTGCGCGCTGGCGGGCGGCTGCTGGCCTTACAGGCGGCCCTTGAACTGGCAGAGCCGCCGCACCGGATCGAATGCTTCGACGTCAGCCATACGATGGGCGAGGGCACCGTTGCCTCCTGCGTCGTCTGCATAGACGGCGCCATGAAGAAGGGTGAATATCGGCGCTTCAACATCGCGGGCATCGAACCAGGCGACGACTACGCGGCCATGCGCCAAGCCTTGACCCGTCGCTACGAGAAAGTGGCCGTCGGTGAAGCGGTGGCGCCGGAGCTATTGCTCATCGACGGTGGCAAGGGGCAGCATCGCGTTGCCCGTGAGGTACTGGCCGAATTGGGACTTGACCACATCCTCTCGGTCGGCATCGCCAAAGGCGAGGAACGCAAGCCCGGCATGGAGACGTTGTTCGTGCACGGTCGTGGCGAGCCGCTACAATTGCCGCAGGACCACGCCGGATTCCACTTGATGCAGGAAGTCCGCGACGAGGCGCACCGCTTTGCCGTTGCCGGGCATCGCGCGCGGCGCGCCAAGTCCCGCGGGCGATCCAAGCTCGAGGACATTGCCGGCGTGGGATCGGCGCGGCGGCGGAGCCTGTTGGCACATTTCGGAGGATTGGACGGCGTCATGGCGGCAACAATCGAAGACCTCTGCCGCGCCGGCGGCATCTCTCGCCGTCTCGCCGAAGTGATCTATCGGCAGCTGCACGGACAATAGCGATGCCGCTCAATATTCCGAATCTGCTGACCTGGGCGCGCATCCTGATGATCCCGCTGTTCGTCGGGGTCTTCTATTCGCCGTGGCATCTGCTATCGCGGCCGGAACAGAATCTCTGGGCGATGCTGATCTTCGTTGCCGCGGCCGTGACCGATGCGTTCGACGGCTACCTGGCGCGCCGCCTCAATCAGACTTCGGCGTTCGGCGCCTTTCTCGATCCGGTGGCCGACAAGCTGATGGTCACCGCTGCCCTGATCGTCCTGCTGCAACTGGGGCGTGTGGATGCCATTGTGGCATTCATTATCATCGGCCGAGAAATTGCGATTTCGGCGCTGCGAGAATGGATGGCCAAGATCGGCGCCGCGCGCAGTGTGGCGGTCTCTTTCCTGGGCAAGTTGAAGACGATTTCCCAAATGGTGGCAATTCCGATGCTGCTATTCCACGATCCGCTCGGTCCGTTGGACCCACAGTGGGTCGGCACCTGGCTGATCGGCGCCGCGGCAGTGTTGACCTTGTTGTCGATGGCTTATTACCTCAATCGCGCCTGGCCAGAAATTGTCGCGCGCAACCGTTGACATGATGCCGCTGCCAGCTATAATCCGCCTCCATTCTGCGGGAGTAGCTCAGTTGGTAGAGCGATACCTTGCCAAGGTATAGGTCGAGAGTTCGAGACTCTTCTCCCGCTCCAGAATCCCTGGGGGAAAGCATTGCTTTCCCCCTTTTAGCTTAAGCAGCCCGGAAAATGGGGCATCGGCGCGATGGCAGAGTGGTTATGCAGCGGCCTGCAAAGCCGTGTACCTCGGTTCGATTCCGGGTCGCGCCTCCAAAACATATCAGTGTCAGCAATGTTTCGCCCGGATGGTGAAATTGGTAGACACAAGGGACTTAAAATCCCTCGGCGCAAGCCATACCGGTTCGATTCCGGTTCCGGGTACCAGTGGTACAGCGGTTTTCCGGGCGGAGGGCTGCTGCTATCCCCCCCATCACATCCAACTATACGTTCAGCAAACGCGTTGAGCCGGAATCCGCCGTGGATGATGGCTGCGCCAGCGTGTCCTGTATGCCAGGGCACTTGTGGCAGTTTTGTTCTTGGTAGATGCCGTGGGCGAGCAAACACCAGCACAAGTCCGGCTCATCCATTCTATGTGTGCCGCCTTGGATCAGGAACTCGCAACCGCGACACGCCCCGCCGGGCCCATTGGCGTCAAACTGCTCGGAGCCGAAATAGGCGCGGCACAGTCGCTCGGCTCGCTCTGCTATGGTTTCCTCCGTCATGGTCATATCCTGCCAATGAATCGCTGGCTGAGTGGGCGCATTTGGGTGAAGCAAAGGAACATCAGCATGAATGGGGCCTTTCTAGCATGTCATTGTGTTCCCAGGGCCCGTATGTAGCCGGCCATTGCGTTGTTTCGTGCAGTCTAGCAATTGCTATTCCATGAGCTGAGCAGGGACGATGTTATTATTGTTATTCATATGGTTGAAACATTCCTGCCTAGATAGTTAGTTAGAGGGATCGTTTGGGTGTAAATAATTCCGACAGGCGGCTTCGGTGTGGTTACTGCTCAGCGGCAGTGATCGGTCGGCAGCGCCCGACATTTGCGATACCATTGGACAGCTATGATCGTACTCAATCTGACTTGTAATGGCGGACACTGCTTCGAAGGCTGGTTTGCCTCGACTGCGGCATTTGATGAACAGATTGGCCAGGGGCGGGTCAACTGCCCCCGCTGCAATAGCCTGCAGATCGAGCGCTTGCCGTCGGGACCGCATGTGGTGCGTGGCACACCGGCGATCACCGAAGTGCAGCCGAGCATCAACTTCGAGCAAATGATTGCCTTGTTGGAACGCGTGGCTGAGCAATCCGAAGATGTCGGTGATCGTTTCGCCGACGAGGCGCGTCGCATGCATTTCGAAGAAGCACCGGCCCGGCGAATCAAAGGTGTTGCCACGCTTACGGACACTATCGAACTGATCGAGGATGGCGTGGCCATCATTCCCCTGCCGCTGCCCGACAAGAAGCACTGATTCACCTTGCTCACGGCCTCCGGCTTGTCGTGTTTGCGACAAAGCCGGTGGGGTGGGCTGTTGCATGCTGTCAAGTCATTGAAGTGGAACTAAAAATAAGTAGGCATCGGCCTTGCTTTATCAGGGCATGGATCAGCCAAACACTTCATTGCCGACGATCGTCATCAACGACACTACCCTGAGGGACGGTGAGCAGTCGGCCGGTGTCGCTTTCTCCCTGAGCGAAAAGCTCGAAATCGCCCGGCGGCTCGATGCGCTGGGCGTTGCCGAGATGGAGGTCGGCATTCCCGCCATGGGAGCGATCGAGCGCGAGGGCATTCGGGCGCTGGCAACGCTTGGTTTGTCGGCGCGGCTGATGGTCTGGAGCCGCATGNNTTCCAAGTTGCGTCGTGATCGCGACTGGCTGCTGGCCGAAATCCCTCGGCACGTGCGCTACGCACTCGATCTCGGGCTGGAGGTTTGCATCGGCGGCGAAGATGCTTCGCGCGCCGACCTCGACTTCCTTAGGCGCATTGTTGAGGTCGCGCAGGCCGCCGGTGCTTGCCGTTTTCGCTTTGCCGACACGCTCGGGGTTCTCGATCCTTTCGCAACCTACGAACGCATTCAGGCACTGCGCGCAATGAGCGATATTGGCATCGAGATGCACGCGCACGACGATNNGAGCCGGCGCCACTCATGTCAATACCACGGTCAACGGGCTGGGCGAACGGGCCGGCAACGCGCCGTTGGAAGAGGTGGTTCTTGGCCTGCGCCAGTGTCAAGCGGTCGACAGCGGCGTTGATCTGCGCTATTTCCCGGCACTATCGGCGTTGGTGGCGCGCGCCTCGGGGCGGCCCGTCGGTTGGCAGAAGAGCGTGGTTGGCGAGGGCGTGTTCACCCACGAGGCTGGCATTCATGTCGATGGCCTGCTCAAGGACCCGGACAACTATCAGGGTTTCGATCCGCAGTTGGTGGGACGCGAACACCGCATCGTGCTGGGCAAGCATTCTGGTCGCCGAGCGGTGCAACTGGTGATGGCGAGGCTTGGCCGTCGCCTTGATGATGATGAAGCCGGCGAGTTGCTCGACAGGGTGCGCGGCTTCGTCGTTATGCGCAAGCGGCCGCCGAGCGACGGAGAACTATTGCAACTATTCGATGGAGACAACACGACCATGGCAACCAGCGACAGCTACGATTTCGCCGACGAAACCAGCGAGTGCGAGAGCGCCGAGGACTTCCTTGAGCATTTTGCCGTGCCCTATCATCGCGCGGTGGTGCAAGTCCATCGCTTGCATATCCTGCAGCGCTTCCATAATTATTTGGCCGGCAATACGCAGCCCGGCGAGACGACCTATGATGATTACCGGTCGTGGTTATTGCGTGCCTACGAGGACTTCGTCCGTTCTGATGCCCAGACGGAAAAGGTTTTCAGCGTCCTGCAGCGCGCTGCAGGCATTGCCAAGGTTTCCGTGGCGTCGATCGGACGCAGCAGGACGAGGTGATGCAAACGCAATTTGATCTGGGTGATGCCGTTCGCGTCACACGCAATGTGCGCAATGACGGCACCTATCCTGGCGAGGAGACGGGCGCGTTGCTGATCCGCCGCGGCAGCGTTGGTCATGTCGTCGATGTTGGCACCTTCCTCCAGGACCAGATCATCTATTCCGTACATTTCCTCGATGTCGGGCGTCTCGTCGGCTGTCGCGAGGAAGAATTGCTCGGTGCCGACGAACCCTGGGTACCAAGCGCGTATGAGTTCCGGCAGAAGGTGCGTGCGGCGAAAACGCTGGCCGCCAAGGGCGAGACGCTGGTTGCTGTGGGAAGTATCGGCGAGATCTTGAAAGTACTGCGCGATGGACCAGCCGGCGTTGCCTACCACGTTCATTTCGACTGTCTGCCGGGTCGCCCCTTGCTCGTCTCCGAAGGCGCGTTAATGGCCCTATGAGCGATGCCCCTGCTTACCTGACGCTCAAACTCTCGCATCAGCTCTACGGCAAATCGCCAGATGGGCTCGAGGCAGATGAACGCCAGCACGTAGCGGTGGTCGTCGGCCGTCAGCAGGAAATCGAGCAGCGCATTCTGGCGAGTGCCCAGGCGGCCTTGGTGGTTCTGCCCGAGGCCTCGATCGAGGCGTGCCTGCGCGATATTCGCGATCGCTATCCGGATGAGGCCGAGTTCGAGGCCGACATGGCCCGGGTCAATCTCGGCGTCGATATATTGCGCCAGGCGATCGAACGCGATCTCAAGGTCGAGGCTGTACTGGAGCAAGTCGGTGCTGCTGCGCCAGCGGTGAGCGACACCGAAGTCGAAATCTTCTACCTGCAACACCGCGAACGATTTTCCCGGCCGGAAATGCGCGCGCTGCGGCACATCCTGATTACCATCAATGAGGACTTGCCCGGCAACAAGCGAGAAGCTGCCTTGACCAGGATCGAGGCTATCCGGGAACGCTTGGCGAAGGACCCTGATCGTTTCGGCGAACAGGCGCTCAAGCACTCGGAATGCCCGACGGCGATGAACGGTGGTTTGCTCGGCAAATTGCCGCGCGGCAAGCTTTACGCGCAAGTCGAGGCCACGGCCTTTGCCTTGACGCCTGGCGAGTTGTCGGCTGTGGTCGAGTCACCGCTTGGTTTTCATGTCGTGCTATGCGATGGCATCGACGCCGAAAGACTGATCCCGTTCGCGGATGTGCGCGAACGGGTGCGGGAACATCTCACCGCCAGCCGCCGCGCGGCGGCGCAGAAATCCTGGATTACCGGGTTGTTCGCCCGGACGGTTTGATTGGGCCGGGCCTCAGGCGCTGGGTTCGGCCTGGTGTTTTGCTGCGGCTTGACGCACGAACGCGCCCAACTGCTGATCGACGCCGAGAACATGGTTGCGCAGCCATTCGTTGAGGTACTTCAATACTTCAACGCGTGAGACAGGGCGACCTTCGCGCAGATGCTCGCAAACGTCGACCACGCGGCGAGAAAACTCGCGGTGTTGGGCGATATGGCTGCGGGCTAGATCGGGGAATTCGTTCGCGTAGCCATAGCGTTGCATCAGCGTTTCTTCCGTCTCGAAGTGCATGATGGCGTAGTTCAACAAGTCTCTGGCGATCTCGCCGAGCAACATGCTTTCGTCCCGACGGAGCAATTTCTCGTTTGCCCGTTTCAGCGTATCCACCAGATAGCGGTGCTGGCTGTCCATCGCCGCCACGCCGGTGACCATCTTGTTCGACCATTCGATTGGCTCGAAGGGAAGGTCTAACGGCATATGTGTCCTCCGTGCAAGGAAAATTCCTGGTGCCAATGGTGAAAGTCCCGCGCCGGCATCGGCCGCCCCAAACCGTAGCCCTGGACGACGTGGCAACCGAGCTTGACCAGATGGCGTGCCTGCAGGTTGGACTCCACTCCTTCTGCCACCACCCGCAGACCGAAGGCCTGCCCGAGACCGATGACGCTGACCACGATCGCATGGTCATCCGGGTTGTTCAGCATGTCGCGCACGAACGACTGATCGATCTTCAGTTCCTCGACACTCAGGCGCCGCAGGTAGACGAGCGACGAGTAGCCGGTGCCGAAGTCGTCGAGCGAAAAGCCGATGCCTAACGACAGGCATTCCTTGATCACACCCTCGATTGCGTCCAACTCTTCGAGCTCTGACGTCTCGACGATTTCGAGCAGCAAGCGCTTCGCCGGCATCTCCGGCCAACAACGCGCAATCGTATCGCGCAAGTCGTCAATGAATGATGGGTAACTGAGATGGCGAGGGAAGACATTGACGCTGATCGGCACTGCCAGGCCGATGCTGTCCCAATCACGTGCCTGTTGCACCGCCTGTTCGAATACCCAACGGCCAACGCTGACCGCCAGGTTATCGCTTTCGATCAAGGGCAGAAACTCATTGGGGCCGACCAAGCCGAGAATCGGGTCGTTCCAGCGGATCAAGGCCTCGGCACCGATGATTGTTCCGCTGCTGCAGTCCACCTTGGGCTGGTAATAGAGTTCGAGCTGTCCCGTGACGAGGGCGCGGGTTACCTTGGCGAGGAGATCGGTGCGCGACGAGAGTTGTCGCTCGAGCCGTGAGTCGAACATCTGATAACGATTCTTGCCCATCTGCTTGGCCGAGTACATGGCATGGTCGGCATGGCGTAACAGGCTGTCGGCGTCAACATTGTCCTCGGGATACAAGGTCACACCAATGCTCGCCGAGACCGATACCTCGACGCCATCGATCACCGTCGGTGCCGATACCTCAATCAGGATGCGGTCGAGCGCCTGGAGACAGTCCGCCTCGGCGTCGATGTCATTCCATAACAGAACGAATTCATCGCCGCCCAGGCGGGCTACCGTATCGTCGGCGCGCGACATGGCCAGGAGTCGGCGGGCGATCTCGACCAACAGCAGATCGCCGCCTTGGTGGCCGAATTGATCGTTGATCGCCTTGAAGCCATCGAGGTCCAGGTAACAGACAGCGAGATTCTTGCCGAGTCGGCGGGCGCGGGCAATGGCCTGGTCGAGACGATCACCGAGCAGGCGACGGTTGGGCACGGCCGTAAGGACGTCGTAGTGGGCGATACGGTCGAGGTCGGCCTCGTGTTCCTTGAGCACGCTGATGTCGGAAAAGGCGCCAACGTAGTGCTGAAGCTGGCCGTCGTCATCCTTGACGGCGATGATCGAGAGAAGCTCCGCGTACACCCCGCCATTCTTGCGCCGGTTCCACAATTCACCCTGCCACTCGCCCTTGGCTTCGATCGCTTGCCACATCAGTTCATAGAACCCTTCGCCCTGGCGGCGGGCGCTGAGGAATGAAGGATTGCGGCCGAGCGCCTCGTCGCGCCGGTAGCCGGTCAATTGTGTGAAGGCCGGATTGACGTCGATGATCCGGTTCTGCGCGTCGCTGATCAGGATGCCTTCCTGGCTGGTGGCGAAGACGCTGGCGGCGAGGCGCAGGCTGTCCTCGGAGTGCTTGCGTTCGGTGATGTCGTGCGAAATTACCAGCACTGTCGCCACCTTGCCATCGGCGTCAAATTCAGGCGTGAAGCGCCAACTGGACCAGCGAACTTCTCCATCGGGGGTCCGGTATGCACCTTCGTGCGTCTGCTCCTTGGCCGTCTCGATCACGTGCCTTATAGCGGCCATGTAGCTGTCCGGATCGACGAGCGGCGATGCGCTGGCCGGGGTCTCACGCAGCACTTGTTCGATCGGTTCCTTGAACAGCTTTCGGATCGCAGGATTTACATAGATTCGGCGCAGTTCACGGTCGTAGCGAGCGATGGGTTCGGGGGAATTCTCGACCAAGGCACGAAAGAGCTGTTCGCTGGCTGCAAGCTGTTGCATCGCTTCGTCCTGCTTGGCCCGAAGCCGCAATGACGTGATGCCGAAGGCCAGGTCACGGGCCAATTCCTCAAGCAGCTTGATCTCGTCGGAAGTGAAGGAATCCGCCTGCGCGGAGTAGATGCACAGGGCGCCAAAAGTGGCTGACTTGTCGTTCTTGAGGGGCAGGGCGATGCCGGAACGGTAGCCGCGCTGTAGCGCTTGCGCGGTCCATGAGTCGGACCATGCCGTGGCGGAGAAATCCTGCACGTAGCTGGTCTTGCCGGTGCGAACGGCGACGCCGAATGGTCGGTGGCCCGCCGGGGTGTCAGCCCAGGTGAGGCTGGTCTGCAAGAGATAGCCCGCTTCCTCGCCGGCCCAGGCGTGCGGGCGCAAGGTCAAGGTGTCGTCGTGCTCCGCGTAGCCCACCCACGCCATACGGTAGCCGGCCTCTTCGCAGATGATGTGGCAGATATCATCAAGCAACGCCTGTTCGTCTTCGGCGCGCATCAGGGCCTGGGTGCAGTCGGTGACGGCACCCAGTTCGCGGTTCAGGCGCCTCTGGATTTCCTCCGCGCGCTTGCGCTCGGTGAGGTCGACGAACGCCGTGACCGCCCCGTCCGCAACCATCACGGTCGAGACTTCCACCACGCGCTCCTCGCCGTTCTTGCAGGTCACCCGGATTTCGACGGGTGGCAGGTCGGTTCCCTCCTGCATCGCCTTGGCAACGGCCTTATCCCATGCGACCTTCAATTCCTGACGATAGACAGGGTCGGGGTAGGCGCACGGCCACCAATCGTCGAGCGTTGGCACGTCCTCGAGCGTGTAGCCGAAAAGCTCCACGAAGCGATCGTTGGTTTCCAGTACGTCGAAGTTGGTGGAAGTGTGCGAGAGGGCGATCGGCACCTTCTTCAAGAGCAGCCGGATGTTGGCTTCGCTGTTGGCCAGCGCCTGTTCGGCCTTCTGGCGGGTGAAGTTGCGGATTTCGTTGCTGAGGATCAGGGCGGCATGGCTGAAGAAGATCGGCAGCACCGTGCGCAGCGAGGCGCCGCTGATATGCAGGTTCTCGATCTTGACGATGCCGACCAGATCGGCACCGACGATCAGCGGGAAGGCCCAGATCCAGGCGCCTGGCGCGACCTGTTCCTTGGTCAGCAGCGTGTCGGCGTCGTTGCCGCGTTCCTCGATGAAGCTGCGGCTCCGCGCCACGCGAGCGGCCACCGGGTCGTCGATCTCGGCCAGCACCACGTTGTCGCCGGCGAAGTCCGTGCAATGCAGTTCGCTGCCGATCCAGTAGTAGAGCTTGATGTTGGTGCCGCCGATGGTTTCGACGATGCTGGCGAGCAGGCTGCGGATCATGTCCTCGACGCCCGGTAGCGGGTTGATGCGCTCGATCAGGCGGATGACCAACTGCAAGTTCGACTTGTCCTCAGCCAGTTTGCGCAGGCGGGACTCCAGGTCGGCAATTTGATCCGGCAAGAGATCCTGGGAAGAGACCGCAACACTCATGGCTCAAGCTCCGGCTTCTTGTTGCCTTCGCGTGAGGGCGTCGGCGATGACCGCTTCGTTGTAGGCCTTGATGACGTCGCGCATCGTCGTGCCTCATCTCTGTCAGTCGGTTGCCTTTGCCTTCCGCAACCGTAGTTCTTCTATATACCTATCCTCGTACCATATCAATAAAGTGACATTGATCAATCGCAAGTTTCTTGCCAGTCTTGCAAGCCTCCCAGGACTTTGCCGTTCGACCAGAAGGGCTTCGCAACCACCCAGCGTGGCATCGGCGAACAACTCCACGGTTGCGTTGGGCAGTTCGGGTAGCAGGCCGACGGCGCGGGCGTTGGCGACATTCAGGTGGTGGCCGAAGGCTCCGCAGACGACCAGGCGGCTGATCCGGTCGGCGCCAATGCCGGCCTGGGCCAGCAGCACGGCGATGGCGGCGGCCGTGGCCGCCTTGGCGCGCTGGAAGGCATCGACCGTGTTGCCCGTGATCGCTGTGCGGGCGTTGGCCGGGTCGAGGCGATAGCCATCGGCAGGGCAGGCAACCGCGAAGCGGCCGGATGGCTTAACGATGCCTGCTGCCAGCAGGACCGCGACGGCATCGAGCAGGCCGGAGCCGCAATAGCCGTGCGCTTCGTCGCCGCCTATTACCTGTAATTCGAAACCCGTACCGGCGTCAACGCGTCGGACGGCGCAGATCGCGCCCGGCTCGGCCGGCATGCCGTGGCCGACGCCGCCGCTCTCGAAGGCCGGCCCGCCCGGCACCGAAGTTATGTGCAGCGTGTTGCCGTCCCACAGTGCGATCTCGGTGTTGGTGCCGACGTCGATCAGCAGCGTAGCCGCCGGGCCGTCGGCGATCCCGGTCGCCAGCAGGTCGGCCAGCAGGTCGGAGCCGACGAAGCCGGCGACGCCGGGTAGCACCTCAATGCGGGCGTTGGGCAGATGCCAATCGCTTTGCCAGCCACTGAGCCAGTCGGGATCAGCAGAGGGTTGGTAGTCGATGGCGCGCTGCCAGTTTTCCGGGTCGAGCAGGGTTTCGCCGCCGCGGCCGGTGAGCAGCGCCAGCATGGCGGTGTTGCCGGCGATGACGACATGGCCGATGTCGGCCAACATAGGCGTCACTTCGCCGACGTCGCGCGCCAGCATGTCGTGCACGGCGGCGATCACCGCCTCGCGGGCGAGGCTTGCCAGTTCGTGGGCGTGCTCGGACTTGCGGGCAGCGACGAGGCGGTTGAGCACGTCGGCGCCGAAACGTGCCTGCGGATTGGCTCCGCGTCGCGTCGCGATGCGCCGGCCATTCTTGCGATCCCAGAGCGAGACGCGAATGTGTGTCGTGCCGAGGTCGACAGCGACGCCGTAGATGTGTTCCAGCAAATCCGGCAGGCCGGCGTCGAGGGATAGCAGGTCCTCGGCTGCGATGCTTAGCCACGGCGAGGGCGCCGCCGGGTGTTCCAGGCGGATCTCGCTGTCGCCGGCAAGCCGCAGTTGGCAGGCGAGGCGGATGCCCTCGGCGCGTTCCTCAGCTGTGAGCTTGGTGTATTCGGCGAGCGTCGGTGGATTGGTCCGGCCCGACAGCAGGCGCACGACACAGGCGCCACAGGTGCCCGTGCCACCGCAGGCCGCGCGTACCCGCAGGCGGGTGGTGTCCAGCGCTTCGCGCACCGACACACGCGACCCGACAGCCAGCTTGGTCGTCGTTGCGCCGGATTGGACAGTCAGGGTGTGCGTGCCGTCGTTCACGTCGGTCCGCTCCGAAATGTCGCCCGTATAGGCGGGCGGCCGAGATCAATGTTGCACCCTTTCGCTTTCCGGGTCCAACAAATGCGCAGGGCGGCCGCACCCGCCCCGAACGCATCCAACCGCTATCCAAGGGTGGTTATTCCTCGTCGTCGCCACCGCCGACGCCGTCGCGGCGCGGCACGGTGAGTGGATCGCAGGTGATCGGGCGATAGATCTCGATGCGATCTCCCGGGCGAAGCTTGGC
>PMIF01000067.1:16546-23952 GCA_003157035.1 Rhodocyclaceae bacterium | reverse complement strand
ACTGATCGGGCGCTGGTCCATGCTCGACGTCTATGTCGTCACCATCCTGGTAGCCCTGGTCCAGGTGCAGTCCCTGGCCGCCATCGCCCCCGGGAGCGGCGTCCTGCCATTTGCCGCCGTCGTCGTCCTGTCCATGCTGGCGACCATGTCCTTCGATCCCCGCTTGATTTGGGATCCGATCCCCGATGCGACAGATAAGGAATCCAAGCCATGAACGAAGACAAGCAC
The DNA here is from genome assembly GCA_003157035.1 of Rhodocyclaceae bacterium. Taxonomy (GTDB): domain Bacteria; phylum Pseudomonadota; class Gammaproteobacteria; order Burkholderiales; family Rhodocyclaceae; genus Fen-999. Next base: position 23,724 of record PMIF01000067.1, on the reverse strand, counting down.
GAACTTGATGCGCAGGCGCTGCCTCAGGCGCGGGCCGTGGCCCGAGGCCGTTTCCCCGTCTCGTGGATCTGGATCGTTCCCGCCATCGCGGTGCTGATCGCACTCGGACTGGCGGTTCGCGCCGTGCTCGAGCGCGGGCCCGAGATTACGCTGCAATTGGCGTCGGCCGAAGGCCTGGAGGCGAACAAGACCAAGATCAAGTACAAGGACGTGGCCATCGGCACCGTCACCGCCATCGCGCTCAGTGATGACCGGCGCTCGGTCAAGGTGACCGCGGCGCTGGGCAAGCAGGCCTCGCCGCTGTTGGTCGAAGACAGCCGATTCTGGGTGGTGCGCCCGCGCATCGGCGCCGGCGGCGTCTCCGGGCTGACCACGCTGATGTCGGGCGCCTACATCGCCATTGACCCGGGCAGATCGCAGTCCAAGCGCAGCGACTTCGTCGGCCTGGAAACGCCGCCGCTGGTGGTCAGCGACATGCCCGGCCGCCAGTTCCTGCTCGCCGCCGAGGACCTGGGCTCGATCGACATCGGCGTTCCCGTCTTGTTCCGCCGCGTGCCGGTCGGGCGCGTCGTCGGTTACGCCATGCGGCCAGACGGCAAGAGCGTGGATGTCCGCATCTTCGTCGATGCGCCCTTCGATCGCTTCGTCACGGCCAATGCGCGCTTCTGGCATGCCAGCGGCATCGATCTGACGTTGGCCGCCGATGGCATGAAGGTGGAAATGCAATCGCTGGTCAGCCTGGCAGTCGGCGGCATTGCCTTTGCGAATGTCGACAATGACGCCGCGGCGGTGATGGACGCGGCGCCAGCCGAATCCAGGTTCGTCCTCTTCCCTGACCGCACGACGGCGTTGCGCCTGCCGGACGGCATCGCCCAAAAATACGTGCTGATCTTCAACGAATCGGTCCGCGGGCTCACCGTTGGTTCGCCGGTGGACTTTCGCGGCCTGTCCGCCGGCGAAGTCTCGCGCATCGATCTCGATTTGCGCCCCGGTAGCCCGACCGCTGCCATTGCTGTCGAGATCACGCTGTTCCCAGAGCGACTGGCTCGGCTGCGGCGAACGAAGTCGGCCGCCCAATACTCGGAGTCATCTGCCAGAAGAATCATCGACAGCCTGGTCGGCAACGGATTGCGCGCTCAGCTGCGTTCGGCCAACCTGCTTTCGGGGCAAAGCTATGTGGCACTGGACTTCTTCCCCAAGGCCAAGGCCGCGGGGGTGAAATGGGGGCCGCCGATTCCCGAACTGCCGACGCAGCCCGGCACTATCGACTCCCTGCAAAATCAGTTGCAGGTCCTGATGGCAACCCTGCAGAAGACCATCGAAGGTGCCGACCGGCTCGTCGCCAGCGTCAACGACGGAGTCGTGCCAGAACTGACGGCCACCATGCACGATGCCCGCAAGACCTTGCAACGGGCCGACAGCATGCTGGCCAGCGACTCGCCGACACAACTTGAACTGCGCGACACACTGCGCGAAGTGGGCCGCGCGGCTGCCGCCGTACGTGACCTCGCCGAGCTTCTGGAACGCCAACCAGAAGCGCTTCTCACCGGAAGAAAGGAACACCAATGACCTCCCTGAGAACGTTACTCTGCGTGGTGCTGACCGCCGGCCTCGGCGCCTGTGCCAGTTCGCCACCGCTGCGCTACTATTCCCTCGACGACGGTCGACCGATGGCCATGGGATCGCCGGCCGGGGTCAGCGTTGCAATCGTCGAGGTAAAGTTGCCGGAGCTCGTCGACCGACCGCAACTGGTGGNNCCGCGCCTGCTGGCCCGCGATCTGAGCATGGCACTCGATTCCGACCGCATCGTTGTCCTGGGCCTTGATGCCCGGGAGTTCGATATCGACTTCAGGGTCGTGGTCGACGTCCAGCACCTGGAAGTCGTTTCCGGGCAGCGGGTGGAACTCGACGCGGTGTGGCGCGCGGAGACGCGCGACGGACACGCGTTCTTCGGCCGTTCTCTGGCCTGGCAGGGGCTCGACGAGTTGGCGGCAGCCGACGCGCATGCCGCTGCGGTCGACGCCGAGCGGAGGGCCTTTCGCGACTTGGCAGAGAACATTGCAGCGGGGATCCGCAATCGGCTTGAGATGCTCGATTGATCTCATGAAGACCGCGATTCCCCGTATCCTTCCGGCTATGGACTCGCCGCATACATCACCGCCAAAGCCGCCAGCCACCAGTCGGCGCGAAATCGCCAGCGACATCATCGCCGGCGCCGTCGTCTTGGGCTTGCTCTACGTCGGCCGCGAAGTGCTGGTACCCATTACCCTGGCGGTCATCCTCAGTCTGGTACTCCTGCCGCTGGTGCGCGCCTTGAAGCGCCTTGGCCTTGGCCAGACGTCGGCGGTGCTGGCTGCCGTATCGGTGCTTGCCATCTTCATGGCGGGGCTGGCGACGGTCATCGGCGTGCAAGTCGTTCATGTCGCCGCCGGCTTGCCGCAATATGAGGAGACGATTCAAACCAAGATCAAGACCCTGCGGGAACTGAGCGTCGATCGCCTGGCGGTGGTGCAGAGCGAGGCGGGACGCATGTTCGGCGGGCTGGATGGCCAGGCTCGCGATGTGCCCGTAGCGCGCGGCGGCGCCGGGCGGAGCCCCGGCGCATCGGCGACCCCGCTGCGGGTGGAGATCCAGGAGCCCCGCGACAGCCCGCGAAAGGCGATCGCCCAGTTCTTCTCGTCCGTGTGGGGGCCGCTGGAAACGACCGGCATCGTGCTGGTCGTACTGGTGTTCGTCCTGCTGGAACATGAAACTTTGCGCGATCGCCTGATTCGCCTGGCCGGCAGCGCCGACTTGCGCGCAACCACGACGGCGATCAATGATGCCGGCGAGCGCCTGTCCCGCTATTTCGCGGCTCAGTTTGCCGTCAATTTCGGCGTCGGCGCGGTGATCTGGATCGGCTTGATCGCTCTCGGCTTTCCTCAAGCGACGCTGTGGGCCACCCTGACTGCGGTCCTGCGCTTTGTGCCCTACGTCGGCACCACCCTGGCGGCGGCATCGGCCGGGGTGTTCGCTGCCGCTGTCGTCCCCGGCTGGGACTTGATGATCATGACGGTGGCCCTGTACATCGTCGTCGAGACGATCGCCAGTCAAGTGGTCGAGCCGATGTTCTATGGCCATACCACCGGCCTGTCGCCGCTGGCCGTGGTGGTCGGGGCAATTTTGTGGACCTGGCTGTGGGGACCGGTGGGCCTGGTCGTGTCGACGCCGCTAACGCTGTGCCTGTTGGTCGCCGGCCGGCACGTCAAGGCGCTCGCCTTTCTCGACATCCTGCTTGGCGATGCTCACGCGTTGACTATGCCGGAGAGGTTCTATCAGCGCGCGCTCTCAGGCGATGCCGACGAGATCATTGCGGCNNGCAGGCATTCTCGGCCAGGAAGAACAACTCAAGGTGCGCAACGCGATCCTGACCGTCATCGAAACGCTCGACCGCGAAGCGGCCAGGCGACCGCGCAAGCCTCGGCGAAGCACGGTGCTCGAAGACGCCAACTTGGGCCTGCATCTGCGCCACCGCCGCGAGGCCATCAGTGGCCGCTGGCAAGGCCCGCTCGTGGTCCCCGCGGGTTCGGTGGTGCTCGGCGTCGGACTCGGATCGCTTGGTGACGACTTTGCCACCGAGATTCTCGTCCGCGTTTTGCGCGATCTCCATATCGATGCGCGCAACATTCCGATCTATGAGTTTAGCCAGCCGCTCCCTGCCGGTTCTGAGCCGGCAGGCGTCGCGATGGTCTACATTGTTGGCATTGCCTCCGATCATGCGCAGGAGGCCTACGCCGAGGCGATAGCGAAGGTGCGCCAGTGGTTTCCGCACGCCTCCATCGCCGCCATGCTGCTGCCAGGGCTGGCGCCGAGCGTTGAGCAGCAATCACTCAGCAGCAGCGAGTTCGACCTGGTGGTGACGTCGTTCGAACAGGCGGCACAGAGTGCAAGCGCCCGAATTCCGCAAGGCATGCCAAAGCCGACGTAAGGGTGACGGCCGACCGTGGCCGTGCGCTGCATGCAATATTTTCGTCCGTGATTCGTCTTCACTGGCATGGATACAACTCTGGACCCAACTGCCCTGATGGCTGAACGGGATAACCGGATCACCGAAACGATCTCGCGCGAACGCGGTCGCCTGGGCAGTTTCATTCGCCGCCAGGTCGCCGATCCGAGCGAGGCCGAAGACATTCTGCAGGACGTGTTCTTCCAATTCATCGAAGCCTATCGGCTGCCCGAACCCATCGAGCAGATCGGCGCCTGGCTGTTCCGGGTNNCCGGAAGCGGCCTACGCGCACTCGCTGCTGGTGGCCGAACTGACCCATGCCCTCGATGAACTGCCGCAGGCGCAGCGCGACGCCTTCATCGGCCACGAGATCGATGGCCGCAGCTTCAAGGACATGGCCGCGGCAACCGGTGTCCCGGTCAATACCCTGCTGGCCAGAAAACGCTACGCCGTGTTGCACCTGCGGGCACGCCTGCAGACGATCCACGACGAATTCAATCTCTAGAGGAGTCGGCAATGAACATGTACTGCAAGCCGCGCTGCGGCCAATTCATCCTTCTGGCGATCGTAGGCATCGCCGCCCTTGGCTGGCTGGTCATGGCGCTATGGAACTGGCTGGTGCCGGCCGTATTCTTCGGCGCCANNCAGATGACGCCGGAAGAGCGCGAGAAGTTCCAGACCGGCATGCGTCGCTGGTGCCGCAAGCCGGAGCCAGAGACCCCGGCCACGACCGAACCAAAGCTCGATTGAGGGCCAGCCTGGGTGCGCGAGATCCCCAGCGCACCCGCATCGGCGCCGCCGCGTGAAACGTTTTCTACGCTTTCTGCTCACAGTCACACTGGTACTGGCCTTGCTCCATGCCTACGTCGGCTGGCGCCTGTTGCCGGCCTTGCCGATCGGCGTCTCCGGATGGATCATCGGCATCACGCTGCTGGCACTGTCGACGCTGCTGATACCGCTGGGTATGTTGTCGCGCTTCGTCATAGCGCGTCAATCGCTCGCCGATCGCTTCACCTGGGCAGGGGCACTGGCGATGGGCTTCTTCTCGTCCCTGCTGGTGCTGACCGCCGCCCGGGACATCTTGCTGATACTGGCGACCGGAACGACGCTGGTCACGCCGACGGCGATCCTGGTGCCACTGGCGGCGGCAGTGGTGACGATCATCGGCTTCGCCAACGCCCGCCGTCTGCCGCGCGTGGTCGAGGTGACCGTGCCGCTGGCGCATCTGCCGTCGTCGCTGGTCGGCTTCACCATCGTCCAGATCAGCGACCTCCACGTCGGCGCGACCATCAAGGGCAACTATGTGCGCGCCGTCGTCGACCGGGTCAATAGCCTCGATGCCGATTTGGTCGCCATCACCGGCGACCTGGTCGATGGCAGTGTCGAGCAGCTCGGCCGCGACATCGCACCCCTTGCGCAATTGACCTCGCGCCACGGCAGCTACGTGGTCACCGGCAACCACGAGTATTACTCTGGCGCCAACGCCTGGGTGGCGGAGTTCCGCCGCCTGGGCATGCAAGTACTGATGAACGAGCATGTCGTTATCGATCACGCCGGAGCTCGCTTGCTGCTGGCCGGTGTCACCGACTACAGCGCCCAAACGTTCGATCCCGGCCAGCGCAGCGATCCGGTTCGCGCCCTGGCCGGGGCGCCGGACGGCATATTGCGAATACTCCTCGCCCACCAACCGCGCTCGTCGGTCGCCGCAGCCGCAGCCGGTTTCGACCTGCAGCTCTCCGGCCATACCCATGGCGGCCAGTTCTGGCCGTGGACACTTCTGGTCCGCTTGCAACAGCCCTATACCGCCGGCCTTCATCGTCTCGGCAGATTGTGGGTCTATACCAGTCGCGGCACTGGCTACTGGGGGCCACCGAAGCGATTCGGCGCGCCAGCCGAAATCACCCGCATTCGTCTTGTCGCCGCGACCNNAGCGCGCTGCAGAACTGCACGATCAAACCGAGGATCAGGAACGACAGTTCCGGATGGGGATAGTCGGGCGAGACGAACTGGATGAAGAACGAGACGAAAAACAGAATAGCCTTCGGGTTCATCAGGCTGATCAAGAGCGCCGTGCGAAACGGCCGCGAGGCGTCGACTCTGGCCTGCCGGAGCGACACCGCCTGCCCGGCCACCCAGATGCGGTACGACGAACGCAGCAGACCGACGCCCAGCCAGGCCAGGTAAGCCGCGCCGGCGTACTTGAGGGCCATGAACAAGGCTGGCGTGGTTTGCAGCAGGGAGGCCACGCCGGTGGCCGACAGTACCATCAGAATCGTATCGCCGACGAAGATGCCGCTGGCGCCGCGGTAACCGGCGCCAATGCCCCAGCGCGAAGCCACCGACATGACATAAAGCGAGTTCGGCCCCGGCAACAGCACGATGAAGATGGTACCCAGAACGAAGGTGGTGATATCGGTGATGCCGTAATTCATGAATGGCTTCGGTCAGCGAGCGCAATGTCCGCAAGCATAACTCAACCACCGGCCACCGGCGGCCAGACAGCCAGCCCGTTGACCGCGCGCCAGCCTGGCAAAACACTGAATGAAGTGCGGCTTTTGAATTGGTCGCATAATTCGCGTCACCGCATTTGCGCCATACCGACCGCCATGAGCCGCCCCAATACCCTCACCGTCGCCCAAGCCCGGCAAACCATCCTCGATGCCTTGCAACCCGTCGCCGGGTGGGAAGCGGTACCGATCCGCAATGCCCTCGACCGCGTGTTGCTGCGCGATGTCAACGCGCCGTTCGACGTGCCGGCGCACGACAACTCGGCCATGGATGGTTATGCGCTGCGCGCCGGCGATCTTGATCCTGGATCGCCGACGACGCTGACCGTCGTCGGCACTGCCTTGGCGGGAAAGCCCTTTACCGGAACCATCGGCGCTCGACAGGCCGTGCGCATCATGACCGGTGCGGTCATGCCCCACGGTGCCGATACTGTGGTGGCGCAGGAACAGGTGCGTGCCCACGAGGCGATGGTCGAGGTTCCCGCTGCTATCAAGCCAGGGCACAACGTCCGCCACGCCGGCGAGGACCTGACCTGCGGCAAACCGGCGCTGGAAGCCGGCAAGCGGCTGGGGCCGGCAGAACTCGGCTTGCTCGCTTCGCTCGGCTACGCCGAAGTCTCCGTGCGCCGGCGCCTGCGCGTCGCCTTCTTTTCCACCGGCGACGAAATCGCCACCATCGGCCGGCC
>PMIF01000067.1:11199-16490 GCA_003157035.1 Rhodocyclaceae bacterium | reverse complement strand
TGGCCGCATCGGCAATGCCTGGCTGTTTGGCTTGCCGGGAAACCCGGTGGCGGTCATGGTTACCTTCTATCAGATCGTCCTCGATGCCTTGCACAAACTCGCCGGCGTCTCGCCGCTGCCCGCCCAACCTACGTTTGCCGTGCCTTGCGTTGACGCCATCCGCAAGTCGCCGCGACGGCGCGAGTTCCCGCGCGGACGGCTGTTCCAGGCGGAAGACGGCGCCTGGCGCGTTCGCCTGGCCGGCAACCAGGGCTCGGGAATTCTCAGTTCGATGTCGGCGGCCAACTGCTTTATCGTCCTGAGCGAGGACCGCGATGACGTCGCCGCCGGCGATCTGGTGGAAGTTCAAGTCATGACTGGATTGATCTGATGCTGCCTTTCGACGAAGCCAAGAAGAAGTTGCTCACGGCCGCCCGGCTGCTAACGGATACCGAAAGCATCGATCTCGCCGACGCTTTCGGCCGGGTACTGGCCGGCGATATCGTCTCGTCACTGACCGTGCCGCCCTTCGACAATGCGGCGATGGACGGTTACGCGGTACGCGCCGCCGAAGTGACTGCCGGCTGTCGTCTGCCGGTGCGCCTGCGCGCAGCGGCCGGCGATCCGCCTGGCGTGTTGCCTGCGGCCACCGCCGGACGCATCTTCACCGGCGCCGCAGTCCCCACCGGCGCTGATGCCGTGGTCATGCAAGAGGATTGCCGTGCCGAAGGCGACGAAGTTGTCATTCAGGTGCCGCCAGCGCACGGACAGTGGATACGCCCGGCCGGCGGTGACATTCAGGCTGGGCAAACGCTGCTGGCTGCCGGCACGCGGTTCTCCGCCGCCGCCATGGGCCTGGCTGCCTCGGTCGGCGTAGCCCAGGTGCGCGTCTACCGGCCGCTGCGCGTCGCCATCTTTTTCACCGGTTCGGAATTGCGCATGCCCGGCGAAGCCTTGGCCGCCGGCCAGATCTACAACTCGAATCGCTATGTGATGCGCGGCTTTCTCCGCGATATGGGAGCACAGATCATTGACCTCGGCATCGTGCCGGACAGCTTCGAGGCAACGCGCGCCGCATTGCGTAGCGCGGCACAACAGGCCGACGTCATTGTCACCAGCGGTGGCATGTCGGAAGGCGACGAAGATCACGTCACTAATGCGGTGCGCGCCGAAGGCCGCATCGACGTCTGGAAGATCGCTTCGAAGCCCGGCAAGCCGCTCGCCTTCGGCAGCGTCGGCGATTCGGCATTCATCGGCCTGCCCGGCAATCCCGTCTCGGTCTGGGTCGGCATGCTGGCCATGGTCATGCCCTTTCTCCGCCGCAGCCAAAACATGCTCGATATCGAGCCGCCGACGCAGCGGCTGCGCGCTGACTTCAGTTACACGGTCAAGGGCAATCGTATGGAATTCGTCCGCGTCCGCCGCAACGCAGATGGCGGACTCGACTGCTACCGCAGCCAGGACTCGTCGATGATTTCTTCCGCCGTCTGGTGTGACGGTCTGGCGATGATTGCCGCCGGCAGCACTGTCAGCCCGGGCGACATGATCGACTACGTTCCCGGACCGCGCACCTGATGGCCTGTGCCACCAAGCGCGACTTTCCCGGCCGGCGCTGGTTGGCCGTCATCCTGCGCGGAGTGCATCTGGTCACCGTCATCCTGCTCGGCGCCGCCGTCTTCGGTCAGGCGCCGCAACTGGGCAGCCACGACGCCGGCATCGCCGTGCTGATCAGCGGCACACTGGTCTGGGCACTCGACATCTGGTCGAAGCCCGAACATCTGCGCCAATGGGCCGGACTGTCGATGTTCATCAAGCTGGGCGCCATCGCCGCCATGGTGCTCTGGCCGCCATTCTACGCGCCGCTGTTCTGGCTCGTGGTGATCTGGTCGGCCGTGTTCTCGCACGCGCCGGCATCTTTCCGCAACGCCGAAATATTGCCCTAGCATCTTTACGAGAATTTGATACGCCGCGGCGGCCTTTTTCCGCCGTCTTTCGATCCATCAGCCTAGCATGGGTATCGTTCTCAACATGCGTCTGGAGCCCAGCATGGATCTCGTCTATCTCGCCGGCATCATCGTCTTCTTCGCTCTGTTGGCCGCCATGGCCATCGGCTGCGCCAAGCTCGGAAAGGACACGCCATGAGCGCTTTCTACATCATTAGCGCCGTCATCGCGGTCGGCCTGCTGGTCTACCTGATTGCGGCCCTGCTCTACCCGGAGGACTTCTCATGAGCCACCACGCCTGGATTCTGCTCGGGCTCTATCTCGTGGTTCTACTGCTGCTGGTCAAGCCGTTCGGCATCTACATCGCGGACGTCATGGAAGGCCGCGGCATCGCCGCGCGTCTGCCCGCCATCGAATCACCGCTCTACCGCCTGTGCAGCATCAGGAAGGATGAGGAAATGGGCTGGCTCCAGTACGCGCTGGCCATTCTGCTGTTCAATCTGCTTGGCGTCCTCGCCGTCTATGCCCTGCAACGACTGCAACTCTGGCTGCCGTTGAACCCGCAGGCGCTGACCAACGTCAGTCCCGATTCCGCATTCAACACCGCTATCAGCTTCACCACTAACACCAACTGGCAGGGCTATGCCGGCGAGTCGACCATGGCTTATCTGACGCAGATGCTCGGCCTGACGGTGCAGAACTTCTTCTCCGCTGCCACCGGCATCGTCGTCGTCATCGCCCTGATTCGCGGCTTCGCCCGCCACACGATGAAAACCATCGGCAACGCCTGGGTGGACCTGACGCGCATCACGCTCTACGTGCTGCTACCGATATCGCTGGTCGCTGCGGTGTTCATGGTCAGCCAGGGCGCGATCCAGAACTTCGCCGCCTACCAGGACGTGACGACGCTCGAAGTCACACACTACGACAATCCGAAAAACGATGCCGACGGCCAGCCGCTCAAGGACGACAAGGGCAACGCGGTCACCGAACCGGCAGAAACGCAGACCCAGACCCTGCCAATGGGTCCGATGGCCTCCCAGGAAGCGATCAAGATGTTTGGCACCAATGGCGGCGGGACTTTCAACGCCAACTCGGCCCACCCTTACTCGAACCCGACGCCACTGACCAACTTCGTCGAGATGCTGTTGATCTTCCTGATTCCCGGGTCGCTTTGCTTGACCTTTGGCCGCATGATCGGTGACCAGCGGCAGGGTTGGGCCGTGCTCGCGGCCATGACGCTGATGTTCGTGGTCATGGCGGTAGCAGCGATGCACTTCGAGGCCCAGGGCAATCCGCTGCTAGGCCAGCTCGGCATCGACGCGGGTGCCGGCAACATGGAAGGCAAGGAAGCGCGCTTCGGCATTGCCGAATCCGGACTCTTCGCCACCATCACCACGCTCGCCTCTTGCGGCGCCGTCAATGCCATGCATGATTCCTTCATGCCCATGGGCGGCTTCGTGCCGCTGTGGAACATGATGCTCGGCGAAGTGGTGTTCGGCGGCGTTGGCTCGGGTCTCTATGGCATGTTGGTATTTGCCGTCATGGCGGTATTCATCGCCGGCCTGATGATCGGCCGCACTCCCGAGTACCTCGGCAAAAAGATCGAGGCCTACGAAATGAAGATGGTTTCGATCGCCATTCTGGTGACGCCGATCCTTGCTCTGGCCGGGACGGCTGTCGCCGTATTGGCGGCCGATGGCATCGCTGGCGTAGCCAATCCTGGCGCCCACGGCTTCTCGGAAATCCTCTATGCCTTCNNAACGGCAGCGCCTTCGCCGGCCTCTCGGCCAACACACCCTTCTACAACATCATGACCGCTATCGCCATGTGGTTCGGCCGCTTTGGCGTCATCGTGCCAGTGCTGGCCATGGCCGGCTCGCTGGCAGCCAAGAAGCGCATCGCGGCCGGCGCCGGCACCATGCCAACCCACGGCCCCCTGTTCGTCGTCCTGTTGATCGGCACCGTCCTTCTGGTCGGGGCCCTCAATTACGTGCCCGCCCTGGCACTGGGGCCGGTAATCGAACACCTGACGCTGTTCGCGGCTCACTGAGCGCAAGGAAATCCATCATGTCCCATAAGACACTTGCCATGTTCGACCCGGCGCTGGTGAAGCCGGCCATCATCGACTCCTTCCGCAAACTCGACCCGCGCGTCCAGTGGCGCAACCCGGTGATGTTCGTGGTCTTCGTCGGCAGCATCCTGACCACCGCCCTCTGGCTGCAGGCCTTGGCCGGAAAGGGTGAAGCACCGCCGGGATTCATTCTCGCCGTGGCACTGTGGCTGTGGTTTACCGTGCTCTTTGCCAACTTTGCCGAAGCGCTGGCCGAGGGCCGCAGCAAAGCTCAGGCAGCCAGCCTGCGCGGCCTGAAGCGGGAAACCACGGCCAAGAAGCTGCGCGAGCCCCGTCATGGTGCCGAATGGCAGGCCGTGCCGGCCACGGATTTGCGCAAGGGCGATTGTGTCTTCGTTCAGGCCAGCGAGACCATTCCGGCCGATGGCGAAGTCATCGAGGGCGTGGCGTCGGTCGACGAGTCGGCGATCACCGGCGAATCAGCGCCGGTGATCCGCGAATCGGGCGGCGACTTCTCCGCTGTCACCGGCGGCACGCGAGTGCTTTCCGACTGGATCNNCGCCAGAAGACGCCCAACGAAATCGCGCTGACCATCCTGCTGGTCGCCTTGACCATCGTCTTTCTGGTCGTCACCGTCACCTTGCTGCCCTTTTCGATGTTCGGCGTCGCTGCTACCCAGGCCGGCGCACCGGTGACCCTGACTACACTGATCGCGCTGCTCGTCTGCCTCATCCCGACCACCATCGCCGGCCTGTTGTCGGCCATCGGCGTCGCCGGCATGAGCCGCATGATGCAGGCCAACGTCATCGCCACCTCCGGCCGCGCCGTCGAAGCCGCCGGCGACGTCGATGTGCTGTTGCTCGACAAGACCGGTACCATCACTCTGGGCAACCGCCAGGCTTCAAGCTTTCTGCCGGCCGAAGGCGTAGCGGAGGCCGAACTAGCCGACGCCGCGCAGCTGGCATCGCTCGCCGACGAAACCCCCGAAGGCCGCAGCATCGTCGTCCTGGCCAAGCAGCGCTTCAACCTGCGCGAACGCGACATCCATTCGCTCAACGCCCAGTTCATCCATTTTTCCGCGCAGACGCGCATGAGCGGCGTCGACGTGCATGGCAAAGAGATCCGCAAGGGCGCCGCGGATGCGATCCGCAAGCACGTCGAGAACCTGGGTGGCCAGATGCCACCGTCGGCGCTGGCCAAGGTCGAAGAAGTCGCCCGCCGCGGCAGCACGCCGCTGGTGGTGGCCGATGGTGCCAAGGTGCTGGGCGTCGTCGAACTCAAGGACATCGTCAAGG
>PMIF01000067.1:0-11164 GCA_003157035.1 Rhodocyclaceae bacterium | reverse complement strand
CGACGGCACCAACGATGCGCCGGCTCTGGCGCAGGCGGATGTCGCGGTGGCCATGAATACCGGCACCCAGGCCGCCAAAGAGGCGGGCAACATGGTCGACCTCGACTCCAATCCGACCAAGCTGATCGAAGTCGTCGAGACCGGCAAGCAGATGCTGATGACCCGCGGTTCGCTGACCACCTTCAGCATCGCCAACGACATCGCCAAGTATTTCGCCATCATTCCGGCCGCCTTCGTCACCACCTATCCGCAGTTGGCGGCGCTCAACGTCATGGGGCTGGCGAGTCCGGCCTCGGCCATTCTTTCGGCGGTGATCTTCAACGCCCTGATCATCATCTTTCTCATTCCACTGGCGCTCAAGGGCGTCAAGTATCAAGCGCTCGGCGCTGCCGCACTGTTACGCCGCAACCTGTTCGTCTATGGCCTGGGTGGCATCGTCGCGCCCTTCATCGGCATCAAGCTGATCGATCTGCTGATCGCTGGTGCCGGCCTTGCCTAAGGAGAAAAATATGGCCCCCATGCTCACTCTGATTCGTCCCGCCATTTCCCTGTTTGTCGTCCTGTCCATCATCACCGGCATCGTCTATCCGTTGCTGACCACGGCCATCGCAACGCCGCTATTCGGCAACCAGGCCAAGGGTAGTCTCGTCCTCAAGGACGGCAAACCCGTCGGCTCGCTGCTCATCGGCCAGAACTTCACCGATCCCGGCCATTTCTGGGGCCGACCTTCGGCCACTTCACCGCAGCCCTACAACGGACTAGCTTCCGGCGGCTCGAATCAGGGGCCGCTGAATCCCGCCCTGGTCGATGCCGTCAAGGGCCGCATCGACGCGCTCAAGGCCGCTGATCCCGACAATGCGTTGCCGATTCCGGTCGACCTGGTCACCGCCTCGGCCAGTGGCCTCGACCCCCATATCAGCCCGCAGGCGGCACGCTATCAGGTCGCGCGTATCGCCCGCAGCCGCAACATGGCAACCGAGACGGTGAACGCACTGATCGACGCCCACACTGAAGACCGCCAGTGGCGCCTCTTCGGCGAGCCACGGGTCAACGTGCTGGCGCTCAACCTTGCCCTGGACGGCAATGGCGGCCAATGAACACGGCACTACTGCCACAGGCGGAGGACCTGCGATAATCCGGGCAGTTCCTTCATCCAGGTCAGGGTCATGCTCATCAACTGCGCCGCTTATGCGAACGGCACCAAGATTGCCGACATCTCGATCGAACAGATCAGCGACTACCTGGAGCCCCCCGAGAACCTGGTCTGGGTGGCCTTGCTGGACGCAACGGATGCCGAACTTGCGCAAATGCAGGAGGAGTTCGGCCTGCATGATCTCGCCGTCGAGGATGCCCGCCACGGCCACCAGCGGCCGAAGATCGAGGAATACGGCGACACGCTGTTTGCCGTCATGCACCTGGTGGAAATGGACCACGCCGAGATTCGTACTGCCGAGGTCGACGTCTTTGTTGGCAGGAACTACGTCTTGTCGATACGCAACCGCAGCGTGCAGCACTTTCTTGGCGTCCGCGAGCGCTGCGAGCGCGAGCCAGAACTGCTGCGCCATGGCGCCGGCTTCGTCTTCTACGCGCTCATGGATGCTGTAGTGGATCGCTATTTCCCGATCGTCGATGCCCTCGAATCCGAACTGGAAACCATCGAGGAACATATCTTCGAAAAGGAAGCGGCGCAGACCAACATTGAGCGCCTGTATCAACTCAAGCGCAAAGTGATGCAGCTCAAGCACGCCGTCGCGCCCTTGATGGAGGCTGTCGCCAAGCTCTTCGGCGGCCGCGTACCGCCGGTATGCGCAGGCAACCAGGAATACTTCCGCGACATCTACGACCATCTGCTGCGCCTCAACAGTTCCATCGATTCCGTGCGCGACACCATCGGCACGGCCATCCAGGTCAGCCTGTCCACGGTCGCTATCGAACAGAACGAAATCAACAAGCGCCTGGCGGCCTGGGCGAGCTTGTTCGCCGTCGTCACCGCCTTTGCCGGCGTCTGGGGTATGAACTTCAAGGGCATGCCGGAGCTGCAATGGGAGTACGGCTATCCGCTTGCGTTGGCGGTGATGCTCTTGTCCTGCGGCTACTTGTACATCCGCTTCAGACGAGCGCGCTGGTTGTGACGTGAACGAGGGACGCCCCGATCCCGACGAATTGCTCGCCCGTCTCCAGGCGGAGGAAACGCGGGCGGCGCGAGGCAAGCTGAAGATCTTCTTCGGCGCCTCGGCCGGCGTCGGCAAGACCTTCGCCATGCTGGCGGCGGCGCGCCAGCAGCTGCTGCAGAACGTCGACGTCGTCATCGGCGTCATCGAGACTCACGGCCGCGTCGAAACCGAAGTCATGGCCGATGGTTTCGAGCGGCTGGCGGCGAAGGAGATTCATTACCGCGACCGGCGGCTGCTGGAATTCGATCTCGATGCGGCGCTGGCGCGCCAGCCGACCCTGATTCTGATGGATGAGCTGGCGCACTCGAACGTCGCCGGCTCGCGGCACCCGAAGCGCTGGCAGGATGTCGAGGAACTGCTCTCGGCCGGCATCGACGTCTATTCGACGGTCAATGTGCAGCACCTGGAGACGCTCAACGACGTGGTCACCGGCATCACCGGCATCCGCGTTTGGGAGACCATCCCCGACAAGGTGTTCGATGCCGCGGACGAAGTGGTGCTGGTCGATCTGCCGCCGGACGAACTCCTGCAGCGGCTCAAGGAAGGCAAGGTCTACCTGCCGCAGCAAGCGGAACGGGCCATCCGCAACTTCTTCCGCAAAGGCAACCTGATCGCACTGCGCGAATTGTCGCTGCGCCGGACCGCCGACCGTGTCGACGATCAGATGCTGCAATACCGCCGCGACCAGGCCGGCCTGCCGGTCTGGCAGACGCGCGAATCGCTGCTGGCTTGCATCGGCCCCGGCGCAGGCGCCGAGAAGATCGTTCGCGCCGCCGCCCGTATCGCCAGCCATCTCGAGGTGCCGTGGCACGTCGTGTACGTCGAGACCCCGGAACTGCAGAGCCTGCCCGAGAGCAAGCGCCACGGCATCCTGCGCGCCCTGAAGATGGCCCAGGACATGGGCGCCGAGACAGCAAGCCTCGCCGGCAACGACGCCATCGATACAACCGTCAAGTATGCCCGCGACCACAACCTGGCGCAGGTGGTGGTCGGCCGCGACCATTCCCGGCCCTGGCGGCCATGGTATCGATCCTATGCCGACCGCGTCGGCCAACGAGCGCCCGACCTCGACGTCATCCAGGTGGCGAGGGCCGAACGTGACGAGCGGCCCTCCACAGCATCACTGGTCGAGGCGATCGAGGAGCGCTTCCATACGCCGTGGCAATCCTACGTCAAGGGCGCGGCGATCTGCGCCGCTGCCGCGGCCATCGCCGCACCGCTGCATGCGGTCTTCGACCTGGCCAACATCGTCATGCTGTTTCTCCTCGCCGTCGTGCTGGTCGCCGTGCGCTACGGCCGCGGTCCAGCAGTCATGGCGTCGTTTCTCGGTGTCGCCGCCTTCGATTTTCTCTATGTGCCGCCGCGTTATTCTTTCGCGGTAAGCGATGTCCAGTACCTGATGACCTTCGCCATCATGCTCGGCGTCGGCCTCATCATCGGCCAGTTGACCGCCAGTTTTCGCCACCAGGCCAAGGTCGCCACCAGCCGCGAAGACCGGGTGCGGGCGCTCTACGAAATGTCGCGCGATCTCTCGGCGGCACTGCTGCCCGAACAGATCGCCGAAATCTGCGATCGTTTCATCGACGTCGAGTTCGACGCCCGCTCGGCGATCATTCTCGCCGACCAGCGCGACGAGATAGGCGACAAGCTGCGGCCGGCCCTCGGCGGCCCGGGCGGCATGCCGGCCGTCGACCTGGGTATCGCCCAGTGGGCCTTCGACCACGGTGAGCCGGCGGGCCGCGGCACCGACACGCTGGCCGGCAGCGCTATCCTCTATGTGCCGCTGAAGGCACCGATGCGCATCCGTGGCGTGCTGGCGCTGGAGTCGCGCGACGGTGCCCGCCTGATGACGCCGGAGCAGCGGCGCCTGCTCGATACTTTCGCCCATCTGATCGCCATCGCCATCGAGCGCGTGCACTATGTCGATGTCGCCCAGACCACTACGGTGGCGATGGAGTCGGAGCGCCTGCGCAACTCGTTGCTGGCGGCCATTTCGCACGACCTGCGGACACCGCTGGCGGCCCTGGTCGGCCTAGCCGAATCGATCACCATGACCCAGCCGCCGCCGACCGTTCAGCAGGACGAGATCGCACTGGCCATGCGCGAAGAAGCGCGGCGGATGAGCTCGCTGGTCGACAACCTCCTCGACATGGCCCGCCTACAGGCCGGCAAGGTGCAATTGAACCGCCAGTGGCACCCATTGGAAGAAATCGTCGGCAGCACCTTGAAGGCCATGGGCACGACGCTATCGCGCCATCGCGTCAATGTCCGGCTGGAAGAAGATCTGCCCCTGCTCGAACTCGACGCCGTGTTGATCGAACGGCTGCTCTGCAACCTGCTGGAGAACGCGGCCAAGTACACGCCGGCCGGCAGCGCAATCGACATCGGTACCACCACGACTGCCAAGTCCGTCGATATCTGGGTCGAGGACAACGGACCGGGGCTACCGGCGGGAAAGGAAGAAGACATCTTCAAGAAGTTCGAGCGCGGTGTGAAGGAGAGTCCGACACCGGGCGTCGGTCTCGGTCTGGCCATCTGCCGGGCGATTGCCGAGGCGCACGACGGCAGCATCAGCGCCGCCAATCGCAGCCATGGCGGTGCGCGGTTCGTCGTCACTCTGCCGCGCGGCACGCCGCCGGCAATTGCCGCCGAGGATGAAGCTTTGTGAGCGATCATCGCCCCACCGTCCTGGTCGTCGAAGACGAAGCCCAGATACGCCGCTTCGTCCGCCTGGCGCTGGAATCCGAGAACTGCCAGGTATTCGAGGCCGAGACCTGCCAGCGCGGCTTGATCGAGGCGGGTACGCGCCAGCCGGACCTGGTCGTCCTCGACCTCGGCCTGCCCGACGCCGACGGCATCAGCCTGATCCGCGACCTGCGGGCCTGGTCGGATGTTCCGCTCATCGTTCTCTCGGCACGCACTGCCGAAAGTGAGAAGGTGGCAGCGCTCGATGCCGGCGCCGACGACTACCTGACCAAACCGTTCGGTGCCGCCGAATTGCTCGCCCGCGTCCGCGCCCAATTGCGCCGGCGTTATCGCAGCGGCGACAGCCAGCCGATCTGCCAGTTCGGCAACGTCCAGGTAGACCTGTCGCGGCATAGCGCCGACAAGAACGGCCAGGCGCTACATCTGACGCCCATCGAGTTCCGCTTGCTGGCCGAATTGATTGCCCATCCCGATTGCGTGCTTACCCACCGTCAGCTGCTGAAAGCGGTGTGGGGGCCGTCACACGCCGAAGATACGCACTATGTGCGAGTTTACATGGCGCACTTGCGCAAGAAGATCGAAGACGACGCCTCGCAACCGAAGCATCTGCTGACCGAAACCGGCGTCGGCTATCGCTTCGTCGCCTGATCCTGAGGGGCGCACCGGCACTGCGGCCGGGAGCAAGATTCCGTTTGACCGCGAAGAATGGTCCGCAGATACTGCAGACTGCAAATCGATATCGCGAATACAACCATGAACGACAGCGACCGCGCGACAGCCGACTGGATCGGCGACGGCTGGGGTGGCCTGGCAGCGATGCTGGTGGCACTGCCGTCGGCAATCGCCTTCGGCGTCGCCATCTTCTCGCCGCTCGCCGGCTCGCTCGCCGCCCAGGGTGCGCTTGCAGGCATGCTCGGCGCCATGGCCCTGGGCATTCTGGCGCCGCTCTTCGGCAGCCGCTCGCGGCTGATCTCGGCACCCAGCGCACCGGCCGCGGCAGTGCTGGCCGCACTGGCAGCCACGTTCACCGGGCAAGGCGGCGACGCTGCCACCATCCTGGTCCAGATCGCCCTCATCGGTCTGCTCACTGGCGGCATCCAGATCGGCTTCGGCTTCGCCGGCATCGGCCGCCTGATCAAGTTCATTCCCTACCCCGTGGTCAGCGGCTACCTAAGCGGCGTTGGCCTGACCATCATCGGCAGCCAGTTGCCGAAATTCCTCGGTGCGCCGGCCGGCAGCGGCCTGCTCGATGCCCTGCGCACACCGTCGGCCTGGACCTGGCAGAGCATGGTCGTCGGCGGCATTGTCATCGCCGTCATGCTCTTCGTACCGCGGCTGACGCGCGTCATCCCGGCGGCGATCCTTGCCCTGCTGGCCGGTACCTTCGCCTATCTGGCGCTGGCCCTCATCGATCCGTCGCTGCTGACCATCGACAACAACCCGCTGCTGATCGGCGAACTGCACAAGGGCGATGCCGGCTTCGGTGCCACCCTGGAGCAACATTGGCTGGCCTTGCGCGGCCTCGGCCTTGCCGATGTCATCGCAGTCATGGCGCCGGCGCTGACGCTGGCAGCACTGCTCTCCATCGATACGCTGAAGACCGGCCTGGTGCTCGATACCATGACCAGCAGCCACCACGATCCCGACCGCGAACTGCTCGGCCAGGGCGTCGGCAATATCGTCGCTTCGGTGATCGGCGGCGTTCCCGGCTCGGGCACCATGGGCGCGACGCTGGTCAACCTGTCCAGCGGCGCCCGCACCTGGCGCTCCTGCCTGCTCGCCGGTGTCTTCTCGCTTCTCGCCATGCTGCTCTTGTCGCCGCTGATCGCCTGGGTGCCGATCGCCACGCTGGCCGGCATCCTGATGGTCATCGGTGCCCGCATGATCGACCGCCACAGCCTTTCCTTCTTCTTCACTCCCGACACCCGGCTCGATTTTGCCGTCATCCTTTCGGTAATTCTGGTGGCCGTGTTCGGCAATCTGATCGCGGCGTCCGGTGTCGGCGTGGCGCTGGCGATCATCCTGTTCATCCGCGAACAGACGCGCAGTTCCATCGTCCGCCACCGCATCGAGGGGCACGAAATCGTTGCCAAACGCACGCACGCAGTGCAGGAAATGCGCGGCATCGAGCGCGAAGCCGGCGACATCGTCGTCTTCGAGTTGCAGGGCAGTCTGTTCTTCGGTACCGCCAGTCAATTGCAAGCTGCCCTGGAACCGGAAGCCGACCACCGCAAGTACGTGCTGCTGAGCATGCGCCGCGTGCAGTCGCTGGATGTCACGGCGACGCATGTGCTTGAACAGATCAAGGATCGGCTGGAACAGCACAGCGGCTTCCTGGTGTTCTGCGACATCCCGAAAGGCCTGCCCAGCGGCCTGAAGATGAAACGCTTCCTCAAGGAAACCGGCGTCGTGCGGCCGACCAACAGCGCCTTCACCTTCACCCAGCTCGACGATGCACTGGAGTGGATCGAAAGCCAGGAAGAAGGCGCTGCGAGCGGTAGCGAGGCGGCGGCCATCGAACTGCCGGCCATGCCATTCCTCGCCGGTTGCAGCGCGGAAGCGCTGAGTGCGCTCTCTGCCGCCGTCGAGATTCGCCTCATCAAGGCCGGCAAGAAGGTCTTCAAGGCCGGCACCGATGGTGACGCCCTGTTCTTCATCCGCCGCGGACTCATAAAATTGACCGTGCCGATCCACAAGAAGGAAAGCTACCACCTGGCGACCTGCGGCCCCGGCGATCTGATCGGTGATATGGGCTTCATGGAAGTGGGCAGGCAGGCGATGGACGCAGTGGCGCTGATTGACGCCGATGTCTATGTCTTGCCGCGCGAGCGCTTCGAAGTATTGGCCGTCGATCACGGCGACCTCTCGGTGGCCCTGATCGGCACGCTCGCTCACAATCTCGCCGTCCGTCTACACGCCGCCATCACCGAGGTTCAGGTGCTGCGTGGTTGATGGAAAATGGGGGACAGACCCCAATTTCCCGTTACATCCGCTTGCAATCGCGTTGCAATTTGCTTACCTGGCATTGCTGAAATTCCAGCGTGGAATGTTCCACGACAATGTCAGGGAGAGCGCAATGATTGCGCCAGCCAGAGCCGCGCTTGCCAGGACCATTTATCCTTCACTATTCACTCTGCTGCTTGCCCTCGGCAGCACTGCCGGCGCCAGCGAAGTCGAGCGAACACTGGTGTTTCAGGGCGAGGCGCGCAGCTACCTGCTGCATGTTCCGGATTCTTCCGCGACCGCACGGCCGTTGGTGATGGTGCTGCACGGCGGCGGCGGCAACGCCAGGAACGCCGAGCGCATGAGCGGTATGAGCACGATTGCGGACCGGGAGAACTTCGTCGTCGTCTACCCCAATGGCAGCGGCCGCCTGCGCCGCGCGCTGTTGACCTGGAATGCCGGCAACTGCTGTGGCACAGCGCTGGATGAACAAGTCGATGACGTCGGCTTTCTCAATGCCGTGCTCGACGACGTCGCCCGGCGAACGCCGATCGACAGCCATCGCCTCTACGTCACCGGCATGTCCAACGGCGGCATGATGACCTATCGCCTGGGCTGCGAATCCGCCGCGCGGCTCGCCGCCATCGCGCCGGTCGCCGGCGCCATGAATGTCGATTGCCGGCCGGCGGCAGCGTTGTCGGTGATCGCGTTTCACGGCACGGCGGACCAGCACGTACTCTACGACGGCGGCACGCCGGGCAAATCGATCGATCGGCACCCCCGCGTCGATACGCCGGTTAGGCAGACGATCACGTTCTGGCAACAGTTCGATCGCTGCCAGGCCCACGCCACCGACACGGTGGTAGAAGTGACAACCGACGACTGGCACAATTGCCACGCCGGCACGGAAGTCGAACTCAATACGCTCGAAGGCTTCGGCCACGCCTGGCCGGGCGGCCAGAAGGGCTCGCCGCGCGGTGATGATCCGACCGCCTCGATCGACGCCAGCGAAGCGATGTGGCAGTTCTTCAGTCGGCACAACCGCTGACCGGAACTACGCTTTGCCACCGCCGTGAAACCAGTTGAGCTTGCGCCGCGGCAGCAGATAGTCGAGTTCCTCGTCCGACCGTTCCTGCAGCCGCAAGGCCTTTTCGATCGCCACGCCCCGGTCGCGGGTCAAATCGACGATGATCGCCTGGCTGCGGGGAATGGTTGGCTCATGGAGCATGACCTGGGGACACAACGGATGACTCGCCGGCGCCGAAACCACCACGGCGCCGATGCGACCGTCGGTGAGCTGCACGATCGAGCCTGGCGGATAGACACCCATGGCGCGGACGAACAGTTGCAGCAATATCGCATCGAAGGCATGGCGCTCCCTGGCCCACATGGTCGATAGCGCCTCCGACGGCGACAGCGCGTTGCGGTAGTCCATCGGGTTGGCCAGATTGTCGAAGCGATCGGCGATGGCGATGACGCGCGCTGCCAGCGGTGTTGCCTCACCGACCAAGCCGGCGGGGAAACCGTGGCCATCGTAGCGCTCGTGATGGTAGAGCACGGCTTCCAGCATCGACGGCGACAGCGTGCCGGCGCGCAGCGCACTCTCGTAGCCGTCCCGGCAATGCAGACGATAGATCTCTTCCTCGAACTTGTTTCTTTGCGGATTGTGCAGGATCGATGACTTGATCCCGGCCTTGCCGATGTCATGCAACAGCGCACCGATGCCGAGCGCCGACAGCGCCTCGCGCGGCAAACCGGCCTGCTTGCCGAGCAGCAAGGTCAAGGTCATCACCGACAGCGAGTGGGCGGCCGACCCGTCATCGCGCGCCTTCTCGGCGATCAGCACCAGGGCGCTGTCCGGATCGGCCAATAGCGCCGCCGTCGAAGCCTCGCTGACCTGACTCACCTGCCGGACGCTCTCCTTCGGATCGGCATCGAAGCGGCCGATGGCTGTGACCACGGTCTTGGCGGCGCTGCTGTAGTGCTTCTGCGCAGTGTTCAAGCGTCCGCGCAGTTCGGTCATCACCTGCGCCCGCTGACGCTTGTCGGCCATCTGTCGCGCCGCCAGTGCCGCCAGCCGCGCCCGTTCCGCCGCGTCGGCTTCAGCAGCAGGGTTGGCGGCTGCGGTCTTGGGCAGCGGTGGCACTTTGCAGCGCGCCGGATCGCAATAGAGTTGCGGCAGATTCAGCGCCGCAATCTGGCGGATCTGGTCTTCGTCGTCGATGACGAACGAGTTGAAGAGAAACTGGTGCTGCAGCCAGGACAACGGCAAACGCACGTGGACGCCCGGACGCAACTGCGACGCATCGACGCGGATTTCGCCCGCCAGTGGTTCAGGATTGTGTTCCGACTTCGGCATTGCCTCTTTGTACCGCCCTGTTGAAACCGCCGCGCCCCCTAGTCGCCCAGCACCCCGAATTCCACCGGTGTCTTGACGTAGAAGAGATGTACGCCCTCCTGCCTCAGGCGTTCGAACAGGCGCTCGGCATCCTCGCGGTTGACCGCCATCTGCACCTCCTGGGGCTGATCGGCGAGTTCAAAGAAATGCGCCGAATGGATGCGGCGGTGGTAGCCGAACCCTTCGCTGCCGGCAACCAGCGTCGCACCGGGAAGCTCCATTTCGCGTGCCAACATGAGCAACCATTCGCCGATCGGCTGCCCGTGGTGGCGCTTGTCCTGTTGGGTGAAGAAAGTAATCTGGTAGCCATTCATGATGTCCTCCTCAGGACGGTTTCAGCCAGGTCCACGACACCATGCCAAGCAAGGTGGCCAGCAGCGAGCCACTGACGTGAATGGCGATGGCGCCCGTCGCCCAACCCAGGCGACCTTCCTGCAACAACGCCATCACTTCGGCGGAAAAGGTCGAGAAAGTGGTCAGGCCGCCACAAAAGCCGGTGATGATCAACAGTCGCCACTCCGGCGCAATATCCGGCGCCGTGGCAAAGAAGGCGATGGCGACACCAATGATGTAGCCGCCGATGACGTTGGCCGCCAACGTCCCCGGCGGCAGCGTCGGGAACAGAGTGTTCAATTGCATGCCGAGCAGCCAGCGCAGCAGGGCGCCGAGCACAGAGCCGATCGAAATAGCGAGAATGGATCTCCACATGGAGCCGCGATTGTCCCACAAGCCGCGGCTTCGGCGAATACCGGGCCGGTCGGCCGGTTCAGCGGCTAATCGTGGCCACCGGGCGGCCGAGGCGCAGGGCGAACAGATAACTGGCGGCGATGGCGACCATGATGACGGCACTGACGAATATTTCCTTGCCCTCGCTCCAGGCATCGATAATCGGCAGCGATAGCTTGGCGGCACCGAAAGCGGCAATCAGCAAACTGACGCCGCC
>PMIF01000045.1 GCA_003157035.1 Rhodocyclaceae bacterium | reverse complement strand
CGAACGGATGGCGGCTGAACTGCAAGCCGGCTTGCTGCCGGCCGAGTTCGCGGCCGTGCTGCCGCAGCTGATCTATCGCCCGGACCGTAATCGCCCGGAAACCAAGGCGCTGGAAGCAGCTTGCAGCGAGAGTGGCAAGTCGGCCGTCGAATTGCTGCGTGCCTGCGGCGCCATCGCTGACAGCCACGAGTATCACTTCGGCCGTTTCCTCTTCGAACACTTTCCTCGCGGCACGGACTTCCCCCCCTGTGCGCCGCCGGCCGAAGTCGGCGAGCTGCCGCTGGCCGACGTGGCCGCGTTTTCCATCGACGACGCCCAAACCACCGAAATCGACGACGCCTTTTCCGTCACGGTCAATGCCGACGGTTCGATGCGCGTCGGCATCCATATCGCCGCCCCGGGCCTTGGCATTGGCCCGGACTCGGAACTNNTCCCTCTACCTCGATGTGACGCCGGATTTGATCGTCAGTGGCCGTGAGAGCCGCATCGAGCGCGTTCCGGTGGTGGCGAACCTGCGCCACCACGACGTCGAACCGCTGTTCAATGAACGTACCCTCGAATCCGGCCTGGCCGACTTTCCTTTCCGCGATGAACTGCACCGGCTGTGGCAGTTGGCGGTGGTGCTCGAAGCCGGGCGTGGCAAGCAGCAGTCCGGCCAGCAACGCAAGGAATACAGCTTCGTCGTCGATTGGTCGGCAACCAGTGAAGACGGGCCTGGACGGATCGATATCGTCGAGCGGCCGCGCGGCTCGCCGCTCGACACTCTGGTTGCAGAACTGATGATCGTCGCCAACGCCACCTGGGGCGCACTGCTGCGCGATGCGGGCGTCGCCGCGCTCTACCGCGCGCAGACCGTCGGCAAGGTGCGCATGACCACGGCTGCCGCCGCCCACGAAGGCCTCGGTGTGGACTGCTACGCCTGGTCGTCTTCGCCGCTGCGTCGCTATGTGGACCTGGTCAATCAGTGGCAGTTGATCGCCCACCTGCGCGGACAGGCACCGCACTTCGGCGCCCGCTCGGCAGAACTGCTGGCGGCAATGCGCGATTTCGAAGTCACCTACGCGGCCTATGCCGACTTCCAGCGCGGCATGGAGAACTACTGGTGCCTGCGCTGGCTGCGCCAGCAGGCCGTCGAGCGCCTGCCAGCGCGGGTGCTGCGCGAGAGCCTGGTACGTCTGGAAGATCTGCCACTTGTGCTGAAGGTGCCGTCGCTACCGGCAGTTGAACGTGGCACCCGGGTCCGTCTGGGCATTGAGCGGATCGACCTGCTAGCCGCAGAATGCAACGCCCGATACCTCGAATTGCTGCCTCTAGAGGACGCTAACAGCGCTTTAGGGGACGATGACGACGGCGAGTAAAATCGCTGTCTATGTCCATCACCTCCTGGCTGTTGCGAATCAGGGCCCTGCTGCCAACAACGGTGACGTTTTCAGCAGCAGTCTGGATCTCGCTGTCTGTTCACGCGGTCGTGCTGTCTGTCCATTTCAAGCTGCCGGAAGCGGCCGGCAGAGTGGCCGAACGAGCGCTGGACGTCATCCTGGTCAACAGCAAGGGGCCGCACAAGCCCACCGAGCACGTCCAGGCCAAGGCGCAGGCCAACCTCGACGGCGGCGGCAACACCGATGAAGATCGCCGCGCCACGACACCGCTGCCGGCATCGTTGCAAATGCAGGAGGGCGACAATCTCAAGCAGGCGCAGCAACGAGTGCAACAGCTCGAACAGCAGCAGCAGGAACTGCTGGCCAGCATGCGCGCCCCGCGCACGGTCAGCCAGGCTGCGGCACACAAGAATCCCGAGGCGCTGGCGGCAGCCGCGGCCGGCAACGACCTGAGCAATGCCGCCATCGCCATCGCTCGCCTGGAAGCGGAAATCGCCCGCAACCTCGACGCCTACAATCGCCGCCCGCGGCGGAAGTTCATCGGCGCCCGGGTCGAGGAATACAAATTTGCCCAGTACGTCGAGGACTGGCGCCAGAAAGTCGAACGCCTGGGCAACCTGAACTACCCCGAAGCCGCCAAAGGCCGCTACTACGGCGATGTCGTGCTTACCGTGGTCATTCGCGCTGATGGCAGCGTTGTCCAGGTGGACGTCGACCGCTCCTCCGGCAACAAGATCCTCGATGCCGCGGCGCGGCGCATCATCGAGATCGGCGCGCCCTACGCGCCCTTCCCACCGGCCATCCGCGCCGAAGCGACGGAACTGCAGATCAGCCGCACCCTGTCTTTCTTGCGTGGCAACCAGTTGCAGAGTGCCGCCGGAGGATCCTAGGCGATGGCCGACCGTTATGCAGTGATCGGCAACCCGGTCGGCCACTCGCAGTCGCCACGCATCCATGCCCTGTTCGCCGAGCAATGCCGACAGGCGATGGACTATTCGGCACTGCTGGCGCCGCTGGACGCCTTTGTCGCCGCAGCCAGGCAGTTCGCCAGCGACGGCGGGCGCGGCGCCAATGTGACGGTGCCTTTCAAGGAGGAGGCGTATCGCCTCGCCGATACGCTGACGCCGCGGGCCAAGGCCGCACGGGCAGTCAACACCCTGTCGTTCGAGCAAGGATGGATCGCCGGCGACAACACCGACGGTGCCGGCCTCATCCGCGACCTGACGGTCAATCGCCATCGCGTCATCCATGGCAAGCGCGTCCTGCTGCTGGGCGCCGGCGGCGCCGCACGCGGTGTGGTACTGCCGCTGTTGGCCGAACAACCGGCGCTGCTGGCGATTGCCAATCGCGACAGCGAAAAGGCTGCTCGGCTCGCCGAGGATTTTCCTGGCACACGCGCCAGTGGTTTCGCCGACCTCGCCGGGCAGAGTTTCGATCTGGTGATCAATGCCACCTCGGCCGGTCTGTCCGGCGCCGAATTACCCTTGCCGGCGGGCATTTTCGCTGCCGATAGCCTAGCCTACGAGATGCTGTATGGCCGCGAGACGCCGTTCATGACGCGGGCTCGTGATGCCGGGGCTGCAGTGGCGGACGGCCTGGGCATGCTCGTCGAACAGGCCGCTGAAGCTTTTTTGATCTGGCGCGGCATGCGGCCGGATACGGCGCCGATACTCGCCGCCCTCAAGAACGCATGACGCGCGTCCACCGGCTATTCCGCCGTCTGGTCGTCGGCCTGGCGTTGCTGTTGCTGATCTGGCAAGGCTGGTATTTCGGCTGGGTGGTCTGGTGGAAGTACGTCGATCCGGGGCAAACGGCCTTCATGCGCCACCGCCTGGCCGAACTGCGCCTGAAGAAGCCCGCAGCGACCTTGCGCCACCAGTGGGTCGCCTACGACCACATCGGCCAGCCGCTGAAGCAGGCAGTGGTCGCTGCCGAGGACGACAAGTTCGTCGACCACGAAGGTTTCGACTGGGAAGGCATGCAAAAGGCGCTGGCGAAGAACCAGCAGAAAGGCAAGGTCGTCGCCGGCGGTTCAACTATTTCGCAACAACTGGCCAAGAACCTCTTTCTCTCGTCGGCCAAGACGCCGTGGCGCAAGGCGCAGGAGGCTGTCATCACGGTCTGGCTGGAACTCCTCTGGGACAAGCGGCGCATCCTCGAGGTCTACCTGAATTCGGTCGAGTGGGGGGAAGGCGTGTTCGGTGCCGACGCCGCAGCACACCGCTATTTCAGCACCGATGCCGGCCGCCTTTCAGCGGAGCAGGCGGCGCGCCTGGCGGTCATGCTGCCGGCGCCTCGCCGCTACGAAAGGAATCCGTATTCGGCCTACGTCAACATGCGCACCCAGTTGATCATGACCCGGATGCAGGGTTCGGCAGTGCCCTGAACCTCAGCCTTGATCCGTGCATGCCGTTCCTCAAGATGACTGCCAGCGCGTAGAATGCGGCCTCTTGCCGGGGCAAGCCCTATGACCGAGACCCAAATCCGCCAAGCTGTCGAACCGGCGCACCTGGCAGAGGTGCATCGCCTGCTGTCGCGCCACCGGCTGGTCGAGGACCTGCTGCACCGACAGGAAATGCCGCGCCACGACCTGGTTGAAGATCTCGTACACAAGCAGAACCTGGTCGAACTGCACCGCTTTCTCACTCGCCTGGCCACGGCCGAAGTCGCCGCGATCGTCGAATCGCTGCCCGAGCACGACCGCCTGCTGGTTTGGAACGAGATTGACGAAGACATCGGCGACAGCGTGCTGGCGCTGGTTGCCGACGATATCCGCCTGGTGCTGGTCAGCTCGCGCTACTTCAAGGGACGCAAGAACATGTTGAACGCCTTCGAGCTGCATAACGGCCGCCTGCGCCAGGTTCAGGTGGACGGCCCGGACGAGCTGGCCAGCCTGAAGCCGATCTGGGTCGACCTGGTGGCGCCCAGCGACGAAGTACGGGCCTGGGTCGGCGAGCACTTCGCGCTCGAGTTGCCCGACCCCAAGGACCTGACCGATCTCGAGGCGAGCGCCCGCTTCTACGTCGAGGATAACGGCGAGGTACACCTGCATTCGGACTTCCTGCTCGATCTGGAGGAGGAATCGCGCAACGTGCCGGTCGCCTTCATTCTCCACCAGGACATCCTGTTCTCGGTACGCACCGAGGAGCTGCCGGTGTTCCGCCTGCAACGAATGCGGGCGCGCACGCAGCCCGGCTACGTATCGGACGGCAAGGATGTCCTGCTCGACCTCTACTCGGCCGATGGCGAGTACTCGGCCGATGCCCTCGAGGACGTCTATGCCTCTCTGGAGGCGGTCAGCAAGCAGGTGTTGAAGCAGGAACTCACCGACAAGGAAGCCGCGGGCATCCTGTCCGCCATCGCCCGCCAGGAAGACTTGAACGGCCGCATCCGGCGCAACGTCCTCGACACGCGGCGCGCCGTATCGTTTCTGCTCCGTGGCAAGTTCCTCAACAACGATCAGCAAGAGGAC
>PMIF01000059.1 GCA_003157035.1 Rhodocyclaceae bacterium | reverse complement strand
AAGAAGTGCTGGCGATTGGGCAGCCCGGTCAACATGTCCACCGTCGCCATGCGATGCAGTTGCGCACTCGCCTCGGCTCGCTCGATGGCGATCGCCGCCAGCCGGGTTCCCTGTTCGACGAGATCGCGATCCAGTTCTGTCGGACGTCGCGGCGAACGGTAGTAGATGGCGAAAGTGCCGAGCACCTGCCGATCGGCCGAGAACACCGGCGTCGACCAGCAGGCACGCAGGCTATGTTGTTCAGCCAGGTCACGATAGCCGGCCCAGTTGGCGTCCACGGCAATGTCTTCAGTGATGACCGCCTGGCCGGTATAGGCGGCGACACCGCAGGAGAAGGTGCCGACACCGATCTGTATGCCATCGATGGCGGCAACGTAACCGGCTGGAAGATTGGGCGCAGCACCCGGTCGCAAATGCTCCCCGCCGCGATCGAGGACCATGATCGCCGCAAAGCCACCGTGAAGATAGCGCTCGATGCGTCGGCAGATCGTGTCGAGTATCGTGGCCTGATCGGCGTTGGCCGCAACCAGTTCCAACAGTTCGCGCTCGTCGGCCAGGCGTTCCTCAGCCATGCGGCGCGAAGAAATGTCGATCGCGGCGGCGATCAACAACCGACGGCCGCCGAGTTCCACCGCCCGCTTGTGCGCCAACAGGCGGAACTCGCCGCCGCGCAGGGTAATGGTGTCTTCGCTGACCACTCTTTTCAGGCTGTCGAGGACGGTCTGGTCCTCACGCTGCAGACGCTCCGCAATCTCGGCAGGGAACAGTTCATGGTCGGTACGACCGCGCACATCATCCTTCGACAAGCCCAGGAAGATGGCAGCGTTGTCGTTCATCATCAGATAGCGCTGCGCCTCGTCCTTGACGAAAACGCCGATCGGCAGCGTATCCAGGATGAGCCTGTACAGTGCCCCTTCCTCGCCGGCGTTCTGCGCGTCGAGAAGCATGTCCTGCTGGGCGCGCTTCTCCTCGGCAATGTTCGAGAAGACGCCGACGTAGTTGCTGATGGCCCCGTCAACCCCGCGAACAGCAGTAACCGTCAGCAGTTCTGGAAATACTTCGCCGTCCTTGCGCCGGTTCCAAACCTCCCCGGACCAAGTACCGCGTTCGGCGACGCTGGCATACATCGCGCGGAAGAACTCCGCGTCATGCTTGCCTGAACGCAGCAGGCGCAGGTTCTTGCCGATCACTTCTTCGCGCGAATAGCCGGTGATAGCGGTGAAGGCGGCGTTCACCGATTCGACGACGCCGGCACCATCGGTGATGACGACGCCCCGCGACAAGGATTCGGCCAGCACACCGGCCAGCGCCAGCGCCTGCTGGCTGAGCAACAGGCGTCCGGATTGGTCTCCCAGCGTTCGCTGCATTTCCCGCAGATAGACTTGCTCGACACAAGCCATCACCTCGCCATAGGTCAGCAAACCGATCAGCTGATCGCCTTCCTTGACGCCCAAGTGGCGGATGCGCCGCTCAACGAAGATTGATCGGGCCTGGAAGAGGCTTGTTTCAGGCGTCACCGACTGCAAGGGGTAGTGCGCCCGCTCGCCGATCGGCACCGCGAAGGCTCGATCCAGTACCGCCGCCAGGACATCGGTACTGGTGAACAGACCGAGGCGGCCGTCATCTTCCACGACGACCGCATCCTGCCGGCCGTCGCGCAGCAGACGGATCACCTCGGCGGTGGGCGTCGTCCCGGGTACCTGGGAGAAATCGCTCTGCGTCGCCGAACGGACGTCGCGCAGATGAACAAAGAACTCGATACCTTGATTGTTCACCACGTCGGTCTGCGAAACAATGCCAACGCGATTGCCGGCGGCATCGACGACCAGCAGGTGGCGGAAGCCCTCCTGACGGAAGCGCATCGCTGCTTCGCGCACGGCAGCATCCTTGCGGATGGTCTTCACCGGCGAACTGGCAACCTCACCGATAGGCTGCAGCAGCGCCTGCGCATCCTCGAAATCGAGACGGAGGATGTCCTCGATGGTCCAGATGCCGACCTCTTGGCCATCGGCGACGACGACAATTGAACCGCGTCCGCTCTCCCGCATGAGCGTGATCGCCGCAACCAAGCTGGTTTCAGGCGGACACTCGAGAATCGGGGCATGGGCGATGTGCCCCACCAACACTGCTTCGGAAACCGGTTCCATCATGGCGCTGAGCCTGCGCCGGCAAGGGCGCAATTGTCCTATCGTTGGACGGCTAAGTTACCCAACCGCAGCCATGGACACAACGCCAAGCTAGAACTGTTTCACCTCGATATTCAGCGTTTGAATCCGGTAGGCGATTTGCCGTGGCGTCATGCCGAGCAGGCGGGCNNTGGACAGTGTCGCTGCAGCATCGCCGATCGCCTCGACAGCGGCGGCTGGGACCGGGCTTCGCCTGTCCATCTCGACATCGCGATCGCGTCCCGGTCCGCGGCCACGATCGAGCTTGATCTGGTCGCCCTCGATGGTGCCGGAAAGAGACATGACGGCGGCGCGTTCCAGACAATTCTCCAGTTCGCGTACATTGCCCGGCCAGGGATATTGCGTCAGCTTGCGAATCGCGCTGTCGGC
>PMIF01000061.1:160-15632 GCA_003157035.1 Rhodocyclaceae bacterium | reverse complement strand
GTAGGCGATGGCACCGCCCTGGGAGAAGCCGGCCAGGAATATCCTGTTGCTGGGGATGCCGAGTTCGTTTTCTCGTGCGATCAGGCTACGGATCTGTTGTCTGGACTTGATTATGCCGGCAACGTCCACGTCACGACTGTCCTTGTCGAGGCTGATGATGTCGTACCAGGCCGGCATGACATAGCCCCCATTGCAGGTGACCGGGATAGCTGGGGCATTGGGGAAGACAAAGCGGACGCCGACGGAGGGGGTCAGCCCCAGTTCCGGTACGACGGGAACGAAGTCCGAGCCGTCGGCACCCAGCCCATGCAGCCATATCACGGACCATTCGCAGGTGTCATGTGTCTGGACTTCGATCGATTGCAGGAGATCCGTCATGGGCTGGGTCGATTGGCAATGCGCGGACTGATGCTAGCAGGCGCAGGGGCCTGTGGGAACCGGTACCTGGCCTGCCGATGGTCGCAGCAGTGCCCTGACCTACGGCGCATGGTGGACGTGGCCGACATAGCCCCGACGGCCGCGTCGGAGCAGTTCGGCGAGTCTTCTGCTGGCCTCCTGTGGTGTGGCAAAGAGCTCATCCATGAACGCATTGCACGCCGCCCAGCGTCGTTCTGGTGTGCGCAATGCGGCCACGGGTCGGCCGCCGTGAAGGGTCGTGACAATGCAGTCCGTCTCGTCGCCCCAACAGGAGGCGATAACCAGCTCCATCGCCTCCTTGCGCGGCACGCAAAGCGCGACAAGCGCGTCTATCGGCGAGTCGCACACGATGCAGACGATTGCGGGAAAGTACCTCAATCTCGTGATCTCTGTTCCAGGTGGAGCGTCAGTTGGTGCACGCGCAGTATCCTATCAGCGCCCGACCTGAGCGAAGAGAGGCTCCAGCTCACGGACATCGACGATTCCATGGGCAACAGGATCCTCTTGCTATGCCAGGGCCCTGACGCCAACGGCAATTCGGTGCATCGGTCCGCGCTAGATTGCGTCCGTCCGGTTGTAAGCGGCTAGCGCCTGGGCAACCCGGTCCGATGGTTTGGCGGTATCGCCCAGGCCGAACTCCGCCTGTAGAGAGGCATTGTTGGCGTCGATATAGTGGATCGCTCGATCAAGATTGTCGAGGCGGTTGAGAATGAAGTTGCCGGCTGAATCAAGTAGTTCTGCCGACTTGGCAAAATTGGCGGCGAACGTCTGTAGCGTATTGACCGCGCCCTGTTTGTTGCTGGCCAGTACCGCGTCCAGCCTGGCGGGGTCAAAGCTTGCCAGCCTGGTCTTGGGATCAATGCTGACGCCGAGATCGCTTAAGCCATGCAGACCATAGCCGGCGCCGTTGAAGACATTCTCGATGCTTTGATCGAGTTCATATCGGGAAACCTGGGCCGCCCGAGTGTCGGCCAGTATGCCGCCCGGCTGCATATCGGCATCGAAACGCTGGATCCAGGCGTTGTACTGGCTGACAAAGGACTGCAGTTGCGACTTGATACTGTCGTTGGCGGTCGATGGCTTGATGCCGCCCAGGCTCTCGCCATCCTTTTGCATTTCGGCGACGGAGGATTCCATCTGGCTCAGTTCTGAGAACTCGGCCTTGAAGGCGACGTCTTCGGTATTGATGAAGCTCATCATCGTGTACGCCGACTCGGGATCGAACAGCGTGGCGTTGCGACCGGCAGCGGACAGCCCGTTAACGCCACTGCCGCTGGCAGGCGAACTCAGGGGGGGTGTGGACGCGTTCAGGGACGCCACAAGTGCGTCCATTGTTGTGGAACTGCCGGCATTGCCCCCACTGGAAGTGGAGCGCATCAGCGAGCCGAAGGTCTGGGCCCGGAAGTCAGCCAGATAGAGCGCGAAAGACGAGGCAGAAGCGCCGGCCGTCGAACTGCCCGCTCCGCTAAGACTCGACGGAACGCCGTTGGCAAGCGGATCTAGCAGGGCAAAGTCGAAACCCGTGTTTGATAGTCCGGCACTTGACATGTGGCCTCCAACAGGCGACGAAGGAACCCGTGTCCTTCTTGCGTTCGCAGCAAGCTGCACGCAAGAAGCAAGCCTTGTCTTGGTGAGGCGCTCGGGGCGGCATTGCACGATAAATCGGACCCATATGCCGGCGGTGAATCAGGCTGTAAGCGGCAAGAAGCGCCGCCCCGGCCGGCAGATATTGCGCTTGGGTCCTCAGGCGCCTCGGTCCGACCTCAGTCTTGGCTCGGCAGCAGCATCCGGCGAATTGAATGTTCGAATGGTGAAACAAGGCGGTCACGGCGAAACTGCATCGAGGCGGCGAGCCGGCCCGAACAGCCGCATGCCGACAACGCCGACAATGCCCAAGCCGAACGCGGCCGCCAGCTCACCAGGCGGTAAGGGCGCAAAGCGAAACAACTCGGCCAGAAATGGCTGGTAGAGCGACAAGCCGAGAAATACCAGGGTCAGACTGGCCACGATCCACAGAATCGGATTGGGTGCGCTGAGCGACGCCAACAGCGAGCCCGTGCGCGAACGGTCGGCAAAGATTAGCGCCAGATTGGCGATCACCAGCGTCGTGAAGGCGAAGGCGCGGGCTTCGGCTTCGGGCAGCCGACCATCGGCCCAGACATAGACGCCCAGCACCACCGCCAGCACGCCGAGACCCTGCAATAGCGCCAGCCACAGGGTGGCACCGCCGAACAGTTGTGCGCTGGTGTTGCGCGGCGGACGTCGCATCACGTCGCTTTCCGCCGCTTCGTTCTCGAATACCAGCGAGCAGGCCGGATCGATGATGAGTTCGAGGAAGGCGATATGCATCGGAAACAACATGGCCGGCAAACCGAGCAACACTGGGAACAACGCCATGCCGGCGATGGGCACATGCACCGCAAGTATGTAGGACATGGATTTCTGCATGTTGTCGAAGATGCGCCGCCCCAGGCGCACGGCTCGCACGATCGAGGCGAAGTTGTCGTCGAGCAGCACCAGCGACGCGGCCTCCCGCGCCACGTCGGTGCCGCGTCCACCCATGGCAATACCGACGTGGGCAGCCTTCAACGCCGGCGCNNCAAAGCCTGGACGATGCGCAGTTTTTGCTCTGGGGCGATGCGGGCACAGACGCTCGCCGTCTTCAATCGCGCCTGCAATTCGGCATCGCTCATCGTCGCCAGATCATCGCCCGAGACGAGGTCATCGGCGGCCAGTCCGGCCTGGCGCGCGATGCTGCCCGCCGTGGCCGGATAGTCGCCGGTGATCATCACCACGCGAATTCCTGCTGCGCGGCACTCGCGCACTGCGTCGGGGATTCCGGCACGTAACGGGTCGGCCAGTCCCAACAGGCCGACGAATGCGAATTCGAAATCGTGTTCGAGGGCAGGGAAATCGCTGCCCGCGAACTTCGATCGGGCCACCGCCAATACGCGCAGACCATCGGCGGCCATGGCGTCCACGGCGACGGTAAGCTTGGCTTGCGCGGCGGCATCGAGGTGGCACAGGTCGATGATCGCCTCGGGAGCGCCCTTGGCCGCGACTACGTATGCGTTGCTGTCGATGGCCTTCCAGACTTGTGACATGGCGCGCAACTCAGGTGTCAGGCCGTATTCACGCGCCAGCGTCCAGTCGCGGTGCAGATGTTCGGTGTCTTTCAGGAAATGCTCGCCGAGCCGCGCAAACGCCAGCTCCATCGGATCGAACGGATCGGNNACGCTGTCGCCGGCGGCGAACAGGCGCGCCACCGTCATGCGGTTTTCGGTCAGCGTGCCAGTCTTGTCGACGCACAACACGGACGTGGCGCCCAGGGTCTCGATGGCGTTGACCCGTCGAGTCAACACCTTCTCTTTCGCCAGTCGCCAGGCGCCGAGCGCCGGGAAGACTGTCAGCACCACCGGATACTCCTCCGGCAGCATGGCCATGGCCAGGGCAATGCCGGCCAAAAGCGCCTGTAGCCAGTCGCCCCGCAGCAGGCCATAAACGACGATCAACAGCAGACTCATGCCGAGCGCCAGCAGCGCCAGGGTACGAATCAGTTTCGCCGTCTGCTTTTGCAAGGGCGAGCGCTCTGCCTTCAGTGTGCCCAGCGCCGTGCCGATGCGACCGATTTCGCTGCGGGCGCCGGTGGCCGTGACACGAACCGTGCCCTGACCTGCCACCACCAGTGTGCCGGAATAGACGAACGGCAGATCGTCGCCGCCCGGCCGGGCGGCTGGCGGCTCAGCCGTTGCCGTAATCTTCGTTACC
Source organism: Rhodocyclaceae bacterium (assembly GCA_003157035.1). Lineage (GTDB taxonomy): Bacteria > Pseudomonadota > Gammaproteobacteria > Burkholderiales > Rhodocyclaceae > Fen-999. The sequence continues at coordinate 11,447 of PMIF01000061.1, read as the reverse complement.
GGTACCGGCTCACCGGTGAGCAGCGATTCGTCGACCTGCAAGTTGCTGCTTGCCATCAGGATGCCGTCGGCGGGGATACGGTCACCTTCCGCCAGCATCAGGCGGTCGTCGCGCACCACGTCACGCCCGGCGATGCGCTGTTGCCTGCCGTCGCGGACGACCAGCGCGCGCGGACTGGTGAGGTCGCGCAGTGCCTCGATCGCCCGCTCGGTGCGGCCTTCCTGAAATAGAGTGAGGCTCAGCGTGACCAGGACGAAGCCGAACAGGATCAGCCCCTCCTGCAACTCGCCGAAGACGAGGTAGAGGGTGCCGGCAGCCAGCAGGAGCAGGAACATGGGCTCCCGCACCGTCTCCCAGACGATGTTCAGCCAGGTACGACGCTGGCCGCCGGGGAGGGCGTTNNGATGAACATTGCCGCAATCGTCGGGCCGATGATGAAGCCATTGACGCCGAACACAGCCATGCCGCCGAGCGTCGTGATCATCACCATGTAGTCAGGCATGCGGGCGTCCTTGGCGACCAGAATCGGGCGCAGCAGGTTGTCGACCAGGCCGATGACGAGAACGCCATAGGCGACCAGTGCCAGGCTTTGCCAAACGGCTCCGGTGATGAAGAAATAGGCTGCGACCGGCAGCCAGACGAGACCGGCGCCGATCATCGGCAGCAGCGATAGAAAGGCCATCACGACGGCCCAGAGCAGGGCACCCTTGACGCCCAGGAGCCAGAAGGCGATGCCTCCGAGCGTCCCCTGGATGGCCGCAACGAGCAGGTTTCCCTTGACCGTCGCTGCCACCACCGCCATGAATTTGTCCACCAGTTCCCGCTTGTACTGCGGCGGAATCGGCAGTGCCGTCTCGGCTATCTGCGCCAGCACGTCCCCGTCCCGAATCAGGAAGAAAGCCAGATACAACGCGATAACCAGGCTGGTGACAAAGCCGAAGGTATCCAGCCCGATGTTGAAGGCCTGGGTGGCGATGAATTGGCTGCCTTCCGCCAGGGCGGTCGTTACTTGGTGCTGCAGGACGTCAAAGTCCGCCACGCCCGCGCGTTCCAGCAGCACGGTCATCCAGGTGGGCAGCGCCTCGAACACGCCGCGCAGGTAAAGCGCCGGATTCCAGTCTCCGGAGTCGATGCGCTGATAGACGACCGACGCTTCTTGTGCGAGCGAAGCGGTCACGAGCGCGAATGGAAGGACGCCGACCACCAGAACCAGCAGCATCACCAGGCCAGCCGCGAGGTTGCGCCGCAGGCTCAGTCGTTGCAGCAGCGCTCGATAGACCGGCACGAACAGCATCGCAATAATGAGCGCCCACATGATGGCGCCATAGAATGGCAGCAGAACCCAGCCAAGAGCCAGCGCGCTAACGGCCAAGAGCAGGGGCGGCATCAAGCGGCACGGTCGAAAGTATGCTTGTCAATCGGTACATGCGTCCCCTCCAGCCTGCTAACTCGCCTACAGCCTGATCCTATTCAAATCCACCGGATCGGTCTGTTCGGTATCGCACCGTGGCGTCGACGACCTAGGCCTTATCCGGAACGAAACGCAGCGCGACGCCGTTGTTGCAGTAGCGCAGACCGGTCGGTGGCGGTCTTGGTGATCCTTGCGATGGCCCCGACGGTTGGTGGTGCTGGCCGAGCGAGTTGTGGCAGCAGCAGGATGCTCGCTGCGCTCACTGCTTGTTGAATCATGGTCCGTCGGTTCATGTTCACAGTCACTGAACCACATTGACATACTTGTGGATCAGCACACCGCTGTAATTGGCCAGCACGCCATTGAGATTGCCGTTGACATATTCCTCAGCGACGAATCCGACAACGGGGAGACCGAAGTATTTGTGCCCTTCGATGCTGGTCAGTGGCGCATCGGTGCCGAAGTCGATGTTGAACCAGCCGAAGGTCGTTGGCCCGTCGCCCACGACGGGTGTCGCAATCTGGGAGCTCAGAACATTACCCAAGTGCAGTATTGTGGTGGCCCAACAGACCGACGACGGGTTGCGCGGTAGCGTCGTCGGCAAGCCGTAACTCAGAGGAACTGCGTTCTCCCTGCCGTCCGTGGTGTACCGCCACATCGCTATTGCTTCGCACGCGCCGACACTCTGGCCATCAGCCACATTGACATCGTTGAAAGGCGACTGAAACGGAGCTCGCGTACTCTGCCCAGTGTCGCTCTGACGAGCGACGTAGAACTGTCGCGTTGGAAAGGTCAGAACGATGTCCGATGCTGCTTGAAGTGTCGGAGTGCTTCTGATGTACTCGTTCTTCACAGTCTGGTGCATCAGCACGGCGCTGACGGCGTCGCTGCCTCGAGTCCATGTGCTGGTCCGAAAGGCATTGCCAGCCAACACCGTACTGACCGGATCGGCATCGTCAAGGCTAGGGCTGGCGGACCCTGGGGCCGTATGGTGCGCGGTTGAGTAGACGTTCGCGAGAACAACAGGGTCGTACGAGTAGTCGGTGCCTTGCGGCACGTTGATTATCATGCCCATGCCGAAGAGTCCGCCGGCCGGTGCGGTCAGTTCAGATCCTCCCGAGACCAGGAAGGCACCACCAGAAGCCCACGCGTTGGCGACGACTGCGCAATTTTGCGTGCCGGTAGGTGCCGAGAGATTTGCGTAGGTAATGGCGCCGCCAAAGTACCAATTGGCAGCCACCTGGAAGCCAAACAGAACTTCTCCCATCTCGATGGCCTCGAAGTAGCCCTCACGCGCTCGATCCAGGCCACCACCGGCCTTGTCGTAGTCAACGTAGTTGGCGTTGGTGAGGGCAACTTCCGTCCAGCCGGGCATCGCCGTGCTGGGTGGGAATACAGGTGCTGTGCAAGCCGGACTTTGGCTGCGCAGCACCGGATTGCCCGATGCGTCCTGGGTGACCATGGCTGTAAAGACCATGCCCGGCGCCAGATAGAGATTGAAGTCAAGCACCGTCCGACTATCTCGCGCTTCGTGGAAACGAACCTTGATTGCCTTGTAGCGCTGTGAAACGCCGACCAGCGGATTGGCAATCGAGAAGAGTGTGTCGTTCGACCCTTGCACCGTGTAATACGGGTAGATGAGGACCTGGCCGGTGTTGTCCGGCGACAGCGTAACGCCAAGAGCGCATTGAGCAATCGTGAGTGCCAGGCTGCCCGCAAGAATTGCCGTGAATCTCATCTTGATTCCCTTCAGCGAAATAGCGCTGTCATTCTAGCTACTAAGGGAGCAGCTTTGCTTTCTCGATTCCACCATCGCATGCTGTCTGTATGGCCATTGGAAACACAGTCCGCAATGATTCTCTGCAAATGGGTACTACTCGAATACCGGTAGCGCAATTAGAGGCCTTCCGGTATTGAGGTGACATTCGTGGCCCCCTACTATCCGAATCATAATCCCGACCGATTGGGGGAGATCGTGGGTCAGCTACGTGTTCTGTCACACCTGGTCCGCGCAGTGGAGGAGAGAAAAAGAGTGACAAGGGAGCGCCGGCAATGAATCGCGACCAATTTGAAGCCAAGCGCAGGCAGTATTTGGCGCCTGATCCTGCGCAGCCCATCCTGACGGAGGATGGGCTGCTGCCGGTGGGACCACAAGAAACGCAGTCGCTGGAGTGCGTCGGGCAGGAGGAGGCCCGCGTGACAGCGGACTATACGCAGCTCGGTGCTAGATCGCCCGAGCGTTGTCGGTAGGGTGAGAGTAGGGGCAACATTCAACAGGAGATGAGCATGGCAACTGGCACGGTCAAATGGTTCAACGATGCAAAAGGTTTCGGCTTCATCACGCCAACGGATGGCAGCGAGGACTTGTTCGCACACTTTTCCGCGATCCAGGGCACCGGCTTCAAGACCCTCAAGGAGGGACAGACGGTTTCGTTTGAGGTTACGATGGGCCAGAAGGGCAAGCAGGCGAACAATATTCGGCCGGAGTAATTGGGGAAACACTCGAACACGAGTGCCGACCACTAGCAGTGGCCCGGCCGAGATGACAGGGAGTTGGCGGCCAAGCGCGCACCCCATTAAGCAGTCGGTCGGACTCCGCCTTTACCACTGCATAGCACTCGCAGACCCGCGCCTCCATTCCGACGCGGTCCAGTACAGTGATGTGGCCTCGGCGATATTCAATCAAGCCCGCCTTTTGCAGTCTGCCAGCGGCCTCCGTAACGCCCTCACGGCGCACGCCAAGCACACCGGCGATCAACTCCTGGGTCAGGACAAGCTCGCCGGATGTCGACCGATCAAGCCGCATCAATAGGCAACGGCAAAGCTGCTGGTCAATTGAATGATGGCGGTTGCACACCGCAGTCTGCGCTATTTGCGTTAGCACTGACTGCGTATGGCGCAGCAGCAAACGTTGCATCGAACCAGCGCGATTAAACTCGTCCAGCATGACCTTCTTCTTGATTCGGTACGCATAGCCGGCACCATGCACAACGGAGCGACTCTGCGTCGCCTCGCCACTCATGAATACCGACGTGCCAACGACTCCCTCGTTTCCGATCACGGCAAACTCGGCCGACGCACCGTCTGCCAGAACGTAGTGACTCGATACGATGGCGGTAGTGGGGAAATAGACATGGTGCATCTGGCCGCCGGACTCGCCGAGCACTTGACCGAGAAGCATCGGAGCGAGTTCAAGATGCTGGAACAGCCGACCGAAATCCGCGGCTGGCAGAGCGGCGATGATGTGGTTCTGGCGCGGGTCATAAAGTGTGTGCATGGTCGATCTCCCGATTGTCGCATCAGCCCATCGCGGCCAATGCCGACTAACTCTGCGCTGAAACGGGCATGGGGTGTGTGTGGTAACGAACATATACGATGGAAAGATTGGGCGTCGTTGTCGTCCATCTGCAACAAGAAGATGGTAATGCGATGCTTCTCATTCGAGCAGCGCCGGACTATTACCGCACGTCCCTTTGCCGCCCATACTCCTTTCGCTTCATGGCGAGATATTCGCCTTGTTCCATTTCGTGAAGCTGGCGCGGATAGCGCTCAACGGCGACGAACCAGTCGTGAATCCGTTGTTCGAACCGCGCCTGCGCCGAACCAGACAAGGCACCCAGGAAGGCATCTATCGCCAGGAAATAGCGCATGGTGTTGCGTTCTATCAAGCCGCGGTTGCCGCCGATATAGATCGGCTGCTTGCTGGCTTGCGAGCCGTCAATCGTGAAGCCAACTTTGTCTTTGCCGATGGTTGCGAGATAACCCTGCATCGCCAGGCGTGCCGCAAGCCCATAGGCGTAGGCATACGAAAGGTGAATGAAGGTCCGGCCGTCCTCTAGCGGCACGGCCTCCAGCACGAAGCGGTAGTTGCGAGTGCCCAGCGGCCCTTTGTCCGCATCCAACCGGACTTGCAAATAGTCCGGGGTTTGCACCGCGACACGGTAAACGAACAGCAGATGGTAGGCGTCCTCCAGCGGCTGATCGTACTTCCTGCCCAGGCTGACGTTGAGCACATCCTGTTTCTCCACTACCGAGGCCTTGCAGTACTTGGTATTGAGGTGCAGGCTCAGTATGTCACACCAGTTCCCCGGACTCACCAGCGCGGCACGCACGACTGCAAATGGGTGCTCGACCAGGGCATAGATATCGCCGTTCTCACTCTCTGAGGTTTCTGTGGAATCGAGAAACATCGCCCGCTCAAACTGGTTATGCGCCAGCCGATCCTGCGACGCGTTGTATTTGCCGCGCAAACTGCTGGCAGTCGGGTAGACATCCGCCGTCGCGGCGTGTGCCCCGCCGAAGCCAACACAAAGCAGCACGGCGGCAATCAGTCGCGCCAGCACGGCAGTTGGCGCCAGTTGCTTCATTGCACTTGCGCACCTAGGCATAATGCCCCCTGCCTAAAGCAGGCGTTGCCACAACCTGGCGACAGCCTTCCTTCATGCGCTCGCTGATCGAGCGATGTTGCCAGGCTTCAAGTGTGATGAGGTTGGAAGAAGCCAGATCCGTATCGAACATCGCCTGCATTTGCGCGCCAAACTCCGGCCCAAGAATGACCGCATTCACTTCGTCGTTGTAGAGAAAGCTGCGCCAGTCGAGGTTGGTCGAACCGATGGTCGACCATACGCCATCAATGAGCGCCGTCTTGGCGTGCAATAGCGCATCGCGCCGCTCGTAAATCTTGACGCCCGCAGCCAGCAGCTCGCTGTAGTAAGAACGTCCCGTGTTAAACACCAGCCAGGAATCGGTTTTGCTCGGCAGGATCATTCTCACATCCACGCCGCGTCCGGCGGCATCCTTGAGTGCCGCCAGCAACTGCGCATCCGGCGCGAAATAGGCGTTGGTGAGATGTATGCTGGTTTCGGCGCTGTTGATCGCCGAGAGCAGCGTCACATAGATAAGACTGTAGGGCTCGTCGGACGTGCTGGCTATGGCGCGCACCACTTCCCTGGCCCTTGTTACCCAGTTGTGGCAGAATATTCCCGCGCTGCCCGCGGTGTACCTTTTTGCTTTTCCCATGTGGCGAGAAACAGTTTCTGAAACTCGCCGACCACCGGGCCTTCTACTTGTATCTGGGTATCGCGCCAGGGCAGGGCGCCACTGGGGCGCTGTCGTGACTTGCGACTGAAGGAGCCCCCTGAATAAACGCTGCTGATATTGATGCCGCCAAGAAATGCGAGTCTTGCCATCGACGATCAGCAGCTTGCGATGGTCGCGTTGGTTGACATCCCACCCGCTCTTCGCCGTAAGTGGATTGATCGGATTGAACTCCAGAACCCTGATGCCGCTATCGGTCAGCCGCTGAAAAAAGGCCTTGGAGGTATTGATCGACCCCACGCTGTCATAAATGAAATTTACCTGGACACCCTGCGCCCGCTTTTTGATCAAGACGTCCACGAAACGTTTCCCCACCTCATCGTCTTCGATGATGTAGGTCTCCATATTGATGGTGCTCCTGAGCATTGTGGATCGCGTCGAACATGTGTTGAAAGGCAACCGGCCCATCCTGTAGCAGAACCACCTTGTTGCCCACCATCAGCGGGCTTCCGGCAACAGCCTCTTCCAGCGCCAGATGCCGGTCGAAGATGCTGGTTGCCTCGCCGCGACTTTCAAGACGGCTGAGGATCGCCTTGCTTTGCTGGGCGGTCAGCGGCCCGCGCCCATCCTCGAGCTGAACGGGCGCCTCCGCGCGCGTCGACATGTCGGGCACAATGCGCGGCAGTGAACCACACCCGCCGGAACCCGCAAGCATTCCGCACAGCAAGAAGACCGTGATCAGGCATCGCGCAATCGACCGTACACATCTGCTGAACAACGCCGTCTCCTCATCACTTTTTGTTATGTGTGAGTATGCGCGTCGCGTCGCGTTGGCTCTGTTCGGCAACAAACGTAGCGGCGGCCCCGGCATTGCGTCGTAAGACCGGCGTTCGCCGGAGCTATGGCGATTGGTGGCAATGGCCGAAATGAAGACGGTCTGGAAGTCGGCCACTCCGGTCATAGCTCTTAACGAATTCGTTGCCGCAAACCGGTCATTGGTGAACTCACACATTCGACCCCAAGCGGTCGCCCAGCCAACACACATTGAAGTGTCGATTCTCGGCCAAAGCGGTCATTTTGAAGGTCTGAAATTTTGTCCGCTTCTACTCGCAATGCGGAAGTTCTTATCTCCTCGTCGCGGTTGCAGGTATCGTGTAGGGCTTGTAGGATCAACAAAACAATCAAAATTGAACACTATGCAGCCGTGGGAAAAACGCCTTAGGGATCTGTCACGCCTTCTCGAGAACTGTCAGGACGCCTATTTCGATCCTGACCTTTTCCGAATGAACACAAACCAGTTCCTGCAAACGGCCAGGACGGTGACGTTCATAATCCAGAAAGACAAGGCAATAATTCCGTCATTCGATGCATGGTATGCAGAAAACGTGATCGCCCCATGGTCAGGCGATGGTGTGATGACTTGGGCTAAGGACTCTCGAAACAAAATCGAGAAGCAAGGAGACCTCGAACTTCATAGTTCGTTAGTCTTGTCTTTGATCTTCTCGTATCTCGAGCATGAAGACATCAGCGTTGCCTGTGGGCGAAAAGAGCTTGTTAGCGCAAACATCAAAAGGCTAATTAGGCTGGCGCGCCGCGATCTTCCGTCAGGAATTTCTGACGTCGCGGTTGTGAAGATCGACCGGCGCTGGATAGCAAACTCGTTGCCCGATTGGGAGCTGCTCGGCGCGCTCAAGTATATCTACGGTCGCATCTACCATGTGGCCACGTCTCTTGCGTGCCATCTCGGAATCCCTCTGGACGAAAGTGTGCCCAGTGTCGATCAGCTATCGCTCAAGGTTGAAGCGCAGCGGACTAGTTACATCAAACTCAACGATATGCATCCCGCCTCATTGCGTTCAAAGTCTGTGCGGCGCGACCCAGATTTCGTTCCGCCAACCGACTTAGTGGAGTGGATGGAGAAAAGCAAAAGCAAGCCGGTGCCTATAAACTTGCATGAGAATGTGGAGTTCTATGCTGAATTTGCTAAGCGAACATTCGAGCAATTCGGCAATCATATCCCTATGCTGTATATGTGCGACGAGCAGAGCCGCGTAATCCACCTCGTCTCGGCCTACTTTGACGACCAAGCGACAAAATATCTGTTCTGGAGGTCAATTGCCGACCGAGTTCTTTACTTGAAGCCGCGATTTATCTTTTTTGTTTCTGAAGCATGGCGGCGTAGTGGGTTTAAGGATTTCCCTCAGACGTTAATGCGCAATATGCCGATTGTGGGGGAATCACTACAGGTAGTCGGTCTCGATAGTTCCGGCAATACTGCACAGATTACTTGGAACATCTGCCGAGAAGGTCATGATTCAGCCCCTAGACTTGAGCTGACAACCGATAAGAACCAAGTCATGGACATGTCGAAGGCAAACTTCTTTCACCCCATCCGAAAGGCGTTCGAGAAGTTGTCTCAGACCAGCAATGCGTCAGCGTCTACGACGGTACTCGTTGGCAGTGGCGGCCTCGACCGTCCGCTGTTGGCACATTGCAGTAGCTCAAGTTNNTTGCGAAATTGCCTTCGCTAAAGCGGACGTACGCGAAGGACTGTTCCGGCCGAGGAGCAGACCATCACGCTCGATCTCGTCCCCGCCCTCAAGCTTCCTGCATCGAGTCAACGAGTGCTTCCGAAGCAGCGCCGGGTCATAGAAATGAAGCACTATGAATCTAGACCCCGCGTTTCTTCACCACGGCGTTGCCGACAAAATCGATTTGCAGGTCTGTTTTGTTCGTTATCACACAGACCGTTGCAATGAATCGGTTCAAGCTTATATTTCCCTGGGCCGAGGCCCTATCAAGTTAGATGAAGGAGGATGAGCGATGAACAAGGATCAAATCAAAGGCGCTACGAAAGAATTTGCTGGCAACGTGCAGCGGGAAACAGGGAAACTAGTTGGCAGCAAGACGCAACAAGCTAAAGGTCTCGGTAATCAAATTTCCGGAGAAGCCGAAAAAAGCTACGGTAACGCAAAGGAATTCATCAAGAATGCAAACAAGCATTGATGAATCAATAATTGAAAGACGAATGGCTGTCATTTTCTCATCAGGTCGACGCTGAGCGTTATCGAATCTTGAAGATTCAATTGCGCGACAGTATCGTCCGGACTTTTCTAAACTCAGGAGTACGCCATGGAAAAATCAGGTTCGTTTTCGCAGAAGATGAGAATTACCAAAGGACACACGGCTGCAGTAAAAGCAGACCGAACAAATTTCAGCGCGGATTCGCATCAGCAAGTCGCTGTTGACGACGCCCGTTACCATACCGAAAAGCTTGGGCTCGGCGAACACGGCGCGCACGAAGGTTGGATCAAGGCGGAAGAGGCCAGCGCAGCGTCAAATATAGCAATTGGCCCTGAGGCCCACCATGAGATGGTCTCGGTCGCCGCCTATTACCTCGCTGAAAAGCGCGGGTTCGTTGGGAATGGCGCCAGTGAAGACTGGTTCAAGGCGGAAGCGGCAATGGACGCGATGCTGCACGGTCAACTCTAAGCATTCCGGAACAGAGCAGCGAGGACTGCGTACCGCACTTGAGAAATAGCAGTCGAAAAAGGCGACAGATTACTCTCACGTTGAACGACCGCTTCTTGCAACCGTGAAGGGCAGTTTAGGGTCGATTGTGTGAGCTCGCTAAAGTCCGGTTTGCGGTAACGAATTTGTTAAGAGCTATGACTGGAGTGGCCGAAGCGCAGACTATTACAGTTACCAGCATGAGCTGACGCTTCGCAGATTTCAGGCAGTCCTTTTTTTCAGTCGTTTTGAATGGTTGGGCCAATCGGGCGTGCGAAGATCTCATCGACGCGATTTTTGTCCATGTCGACCACTTCAAAGCGCCAGCCGTTCCAGTCGAAAGTTTCGGCTTTTTTCGGAATGCGCCCGACGGCGGTGATGACGAAGCCGCCGACAGTGTGATAGTTGCCCAGGTCTTCTTCGGGCAGAGCGGTGAGGCCGAGTTTTTCTTTCATNNACCACGGCGGAGAGCAGGTCGCTCATGGTGACGAGTCCTTCGGCCTGGCCGAATTCGTTGACGACCACGGAGAGGTGGGTTTTTTGCTGGCGGAAAAATTCCAGTACTCCGATGAGCGACTGGGTGTTGGGGATGAAATTGATCGCGTGGGTGGGCAGTTTGCCGAGATCGAGCGGATTGCCCTCCAGCAGAGTTTGTAGCAGCTCACGACTTTCGATGTAGCCCACGATTTGCCCGATGCCGCCCTTGCAGACGAGGAAACGCGAGACTTTCTGTGTTTTAATTTTTTCCAGATTGACCTGGCTTGGTGCTTGCAGGTCGAGGTAGATGATGTCGTTGGCGGGAGTCATCACGCTCGCCACCTTGCGGTCGTCGAGGCGGAACACGTTGCCGAGCAGTTCGCCTGCCGTCTCGTCCAGTCCACCATCGCGTCTCCCGGCGGTGATCATGGCGCGGATTTCGTCGGACGCAACATGTGCGGCGCTTTCCTTGAAGGGGAACAGCGAGAGGATCTTGTCGCTGGTCACGGACAGGGCCCAGATGAAGGGACGGGTCAGTTTTGCGAACATGGCCATGAAGGGGGCAAGCAGCGCGGCGATAGTTTCCGGTTTGGCCAGTGCGATGCGCTTGGGAATGATTTCGCCGACGACGATGGTGGCAAAGGTGATGCCGCCGACTACGAGCAGCAGGGCCAAAGGATATTTGGCGAAAGTGAGAATGGCGACATCGGTCTCAATGGCAGACTCGACACGCGGTACCCACATGGCTTCACCGAACACGCCGAGCAGGGTGGCCAGTGCGGTGAGTCCGATCTGTGTGGCTGCCAACAAACGGGAAGGCTGGTCGCGCAATTCGGCGGCGATGCGCGCGCC
>PMIF01000061.1:0-125 GCA_003157035.1 Rhodocyclaceae bacterium | reverse complement strand
ATCTTGCCTGTATCTTGGTCGTGCCCGTGCTTCTTGTAAAGCAGACTCATGATGCCGGCCATCAGCAGGCCAAACACGATGATGATAGGGGTAAGGGAGAGTTCGAGCTTTTCCATCAGTGCATA
>PMIF01000219.1 GCA_003157035.1 Rhodocyclaceae bacterium | reverse complement strand
CCCAGACTACCGGCCAGAGATTCCAGCCGGCCAAGCACCGCTTGCAGATCAGGTTGGCTATGTTCGGTCAGGCGTTGCTGCAGCCGGCGCACGGTGAGCGCCAGTCGCTGCGGATCGGCGGGCTTCAGGACATAATCGATGGCGCCGTGCTCGAAGGCTTCGACGGCGTGGGCGTCGTAGGCAGTGACGAAGACCACGTGGCATTGGCCGCCGATATCCCTGGCCGCCTCGAGACCGGTCTTGCCCGGCATGCGGATGTCGAGAAAAGCCAGATCGGGATGATGTTCGGCCACTAGTTCGAGGGCTTCGTTGCCGTTGCGCGCCTCACCGACGATCGTCAGTTCCGGCCAGGCCTCGGCCAGGCGCAAGCGCAGCTGCTCGCGCATCAGCCGCTCGTCATCCGCGATGATTGCCGTTGCCGCCATGGGGTATCTCGATGGTCACTTGGGCGCCGGTCGGCGCATTGGGGGAAACAACCAGCGCCGCCTGGTCACCGAACAGGCCGGTAAGGCGTTCGCGAATATTGTTAAGGCCGATGCCGGTGCCGGAAGTGTCGGCAACGCCGAAGCCAAGTCCGCTGTCGGCGACCGAGACGCGCAGGCGAGCGGCGGCGGCGCGGGCGCTGATCCGGATGCTGCCGCCTTCGGCCTTCGGTTCGAGGCCGTGCTTGATGGCGTTTTCGACCACCGATTGCAGCATCATCGGCGGGAAGCTGGCACCGGCCAGTTCGGCCGGCAGGTCGATGTTGTAGTCGAGGCGATCTTCCATACGGATCTTCATGATCGCCAGATAGTTGCGGCAGAGCTCGACTTCGTCGCCCAGCTTTACCGATTCGCCGCGCATGCGCGGCATGGCACCGCGCAGAAAGGCGATCAAGTGCCGTTGCATGGTTGCCGCCCGTGGCGGATCGGTTTCGATCAGATGTTCGACGGCGCCGAGCGTGTTGAACAGGAAGTGCGGCTCCACCTGGGCTTGCAAGGCCTGCAGGCGTGCCTCGGCGACTTGGCGTTCCAGGCTTGCCCTTTCCGCAACGGCCTCCGCCTGGTCGACGCGCGCCTCCGTCTTAAGGCGCGAGCGACCAACGAACCAGACGACCCAGAGGACCGCGAGAATCGCCAGCATCAGGTTGGCGAGGCGATTGCCGCCTCCGCTCTTGTGCAGGGTGTGCGTTACGTCGGCCGGATCGGCATCGGCGTCAGCGCTATCGCCGGTGGCGCAATCGGTTATGTGGATGCCGGATGGGCCGATTTGCACTTCGTCGTGGCAAGCTTCGTTGCCCGGCTTGGCTTTGACGCCTTCCGTCGGCTTGTTGTCACCCAGCTGCGTATCCGGTGTGCGCCGACTCTTCTTGACGATGACCGTCTGTTGTTCTGCCGGAACCAGGGCATCGCCGATCATACCGGCGGCGGCGAGGGTCAGGATCGAGAACAGGACGAAGCGCCAGAAGGTGAAGCCGGCCACCCAGTCGCCAAGTCGCCTGAAGAATGTACGGACGGCAGTCAGGCTGCGCTCGATGATGGGATTCATGCTGCCCATTGTGCCGCGGAAGCGAACAGCGAGCCAGTGGCGTAGTAGGCGGCCAGTAAGTGAATCGCCATGACGGCGAGGGTGGTTGCCGCAACCGCGGTGGTGCCGGCTGCGATCCGACTAAGCTTGCTTGCTTGCCACTGGTTCGAGTTCATTGCCATGTCGGTCTCCTTCAGGTCGTTGTCGTAAGCGACAGGCGAACTCTAGGGAGGTCAGGCGCCGGCAGCCAGCGCGCGGCGATGAACTGCGGCAAAAACGGCGTGAAATGCGGAATCTGCTGGATCGGCTGAGCCGGATATCCGCCTGCAAGCGCGGCGAACAGCTACGTCTCTTGGCTCTCGTTCGCACCCTCGCCGCTCAGTTGCGGCAAGAAGTGGCGACTTGTTGGTTGGCGGCGGCGATCCGGGCCTGGCGTTCGTTGTCGTCGAGGTATTGGCGCTCGCCCTGAGTGGAAATGCTGTAGACGGGCCGCGTCCTGTTGAGGACGTCCAGGTTCTGGCGCGCCCGCAGGCAGGCATTGTTCGCTTCGCGCTGCTGTTTCGCCGCTGCTTGCTCCTGTTGCGCGGCGTAGGTGCGCCGCTCGCTGGCCAGCCGCGACTGCTCCTGCCATGAGCGTTCCTGGTTCGCCGGTACTGGAGCGGCCGCGGCCGGCAGGTCGAGCTTCTGGATCTTGGTGCGGTCGGGCGCGGCATCCGAGAAATGGACGTGCCCTTGATCATCGACCCATTTGTAGACACCTTCGGCCTGCGCCGAGATGGCAGCCAGAGCAAGCATGGCCATCGCGATCGCCGGCAGTTGGACGCGGCTCATGGTTTCGGTTGGCGGTAGATCTCGGCGCCGCTGTCGACGAATTCGACGGATTTCGCGGCCATGCCCTTCTCGGCATATTCGCGCACGTCCTGGCTGATCTTCATCGAGCAGAAATGCGGCCCGCACATGGAACAGAAGTGTGCCTGCTTGGCAGCATGGGTCGGCAGTGTTTCGTCGTGGAATTCGCGCGCCTTGTCCGGGTCGAGGCCGAGATTGAACTGATCTTCCCAGCGGAATTCGAAGCGC
>PMIF01000239.1 GCA_003157035.1 Rhodocyclaceae bacterium | reverse complement strand
CCACCCTAGCATTCTAGGCCAGGGTGTTGCTATTCTACCTAATCACTGCTCGGTAAGCAACACTATGAACGACTGCGCGCCAAAGCTTCAACCGCGGCCACCTATCGCAGGGCGCTCGTTGCCGTCCCCACATGTAGCGCAGGAACGCCGTGCGGCAACGCTAACTGGCAATCCAGCTCGTCACCATGCGGGTGTCGCGCAGCAGGCGCGCGCGCAACTTCGGGTCCAGCCACTGGCGGAGCTTTTCAACCACGGCAGCGTCGATATGCTCCTTACCCAGCGCCTTGAGCGCCGGCACCTGTGTCGAGAGCCCGAGCAGGTTGAGCGCCGTGTCACCGGCAGGCTGAATGCGCCAGTTGAACTTGCGCGCCCGCGCCTGCGCCGCCTGGTCGATGTCCGGGCTCAACTGCCCCAGCAGTTCGCTCTGGCGTGGATAGTCAGCGCTACCGCGAGGTATCGGATCCAATCCCAAGGGGCGCCATCATTCATGGGGTATTGAGCAGGTCAACCACACTTGCGAATAGGTAGAAGAGGGCTGGAAAATATGGGAGTAGTGGCAACAGTTCAGTCCAGGAGTTGACGCCAGTCGCATCAGGCTTTGCATGCGACAATTAGTTCACAGTTGGCGCTGATGTCGGTTCACACTTACCTGCCGAGCTCTCGCGCACCCCTCAGATAGATGCAATGAAACACTCTATTGGCAAGGTCTTGACCGATATGAATTGGATTGAGCTTCTGAAGCTCGGCGAATGGGAAATTGCCGAAGAGAAATATCTTGGACATTTTGGCGGCGAGGTGAGCAGAGAGCACGATTATCATCGCCTTGTTTTCATTCAGGGAGTCCTAAATACGGGATCTGAGGATGTTGCGCTGCGATATATGGAGAAATACGAGCCACTGTTCCTCGATAACGAGCACAAAGGCCTTCTTCTAGGCTGGATGGCCAGGTCCCTTTGGAAGCGAGGAAATATATTTGACGGTAAGGCATACGGACAAAAGGCGCTCAAATCTTACGACGGATACTACGGCAAAATATCCACCAAGATAAATGGGTGCATTAGCTTTTCCTTATTTGGCAACAATCCAAAATATTGCGAAACGCTGATGTTAAATATCGAGGTGGCTCCCAATATTTATCCCGACTATAAATTATTGGTTTATCACGACGACAGCGTTCCTGTGGCTGTATTGAAGCGACTTCACTCCTTCTCCTATGTCAGCCTTGTGCATATAAATACCATTGATGCCTCCAAATATCCCGGAAGCTTTTGGAGATTTCTTGCCCTTGAAGACATGCGTTTCGATGTCGTTCTGATGCGCGATGCTGATTCGATCATTAACGACCGGGATCGCACGTTGGTAAATGTATGGTTGTCCAGCAGCAAGCGAGAGAGATTTCATATCGTTAGGGAGTGGTATACGCATACCGATTTGATCTTGGCCGGAATGTGGGGCGTCAGAGATAGATCATTGGTTGGTATCCGAGGAATGATGGATTCCTATATTGAAAGTGCGCATGCCCTATCTAATAAGCACGCGGATCAGTGGTTCTTGGCTGAAAAGGTATGGCCACTTTTGAAGACTTCCATGGTTCATCACGATAGTGTCTTTGATTCGCCTGGCAGCGATTGGCCGAAGGAACTCTCCAGGTCAATCGATCCGCGCGATCGTGTTGGGGGTATGGATATGCAGATATTTCAAGTGGATGGCATCCCGGATGGGGTAAATTATGAAATATTCATCAGTGAGGGGGTTAATCTGGTGTGCAGCTATAGATTTAATGGCAGTCAAAAATCTTTCGAACTGCCTATGGAGTATCAGAGACGTTTGCAGAGCGGTCGGTATGAGCTGAAAATCAGGCGCTTGATAAAGGTTTCTTTGCGAGATAAGCACGGAGGACTGCAGGAAACCGAAGTTCCGATGTGAATGCCTTAATGGCAATCACACGCGACAGAGGACATATCTCGACCGGGAACAAGGGCAGTGGTCTGTCATTTTCAGAGACTACGGTGGCGGGCTGTGCGAAATCGGATGGTCCTTCTCGTTCCGAATCTGATGCCCTTCAAAGCGGGCCGCGGCGAATCCGGTCAACGCGAAGACCACGAGGATCGCGCCGTACGCCGGGCACGCTCCAGATTGCGCCAACTGATCCTGGCCGCCAAGGCCGATCATCTGCTGACGCTAACCTATCGCGAGAACGTCACCGAGTATCGGCAGGCCTGCGCTGACCTGACGCGATTCAATCGCCATGTCAGGACACATCTGCCCGACTGGGTCTATGTTGCCGTCGCGGAACGCCAGGAGCGCGGCGCATGGCACTGGCACTTGGCGGTGGTTGGCCGGCAGGACGTGACGCTGCTTCGAAGCTGCTGGCGACACGTCGTGGGCGAAGGCAATATCGATGTGCAGCAACCCAAGCGCGGAAGAAGCCGCCGTCTGGCGATCGTCAGATACCTGGGCAAGTATCTGGCGAAGGGATTCGAGCAAGGTCACTGTGAACTCAACGGTCACCGCTACCGCGCCTCGCTCAACATCGAAGTGCCGGGCGAGCACCTCACCATTCCCGATCACTTGCGCGGGGAAGTTTCCGCGTATGTGATCGGCCAATTGCGTCAACGCAGTGGGTCGGTGGGCTTCGTCTGGGTGGATCAACAGAACCTGGCCGGCTGGGCCTGCTCGTGGGAGTGATCGATCATGCCGACATTGCCTGAAACTGGCTTCGTTCGCCTGGCGCAAATCATCGGCAACCCGAAGGCCGATCCGCCGTTGCCGCCATTGATTCCGGTCAGCAAATCGACCTGGTGGGAAAAGCCAAGTGGGCGCACGTGGACTTCGGGACCGCGGAGTGGACGATTCCCAAGGAGAACAGCAAGAACGGCATCGAGCATGTGGTCAATCTCTCCGCGTTTGCGCTCCGTCAGTTCGCCGAGCTCAGATCCGAGGCGGAGGCCAGCGCGAAGAAGCTCGAGCGCGAGGTCTCGGACTACGTTCTCCCCGCGCGAATGCATCAAGGCCATGTCTGCGAGAAGAGCCTGGCCAAACAAATCGGCGATCGGCAGCGGAAAGACAAGAAGCCGATGTCTCGACGCAGCTCCATGACCGACTCACTGACTTTGCCTGGCGGCAGATGGACGCCGCACGACCTGCGACGAACCGGCGCCACCGTCATGGGCAACCGTGGCGTCCGGCCCGACGTCATCGAGAAATGTCTGAATCACATCGACCAGAACAGGATCAAGCGCATTTACCAGCGGCAGACCTTGCGGCCCGAGATGCGCGAGGCGTGGAAGCTGCTCGGCGAACACTTGGAAGTGCTGACGACGACGAATCGCAACGTGGTTCCGCTCGACCGGACTAAGAGCCGCAGCCTGACCGCCTCACGCACGTCGGCCAGAATCACCAACTTCGATAGAACTTGAAAGGCGGACAATAATGTCCGATACTGCAAGTCATGAAAGGTAGCCGGTTTCTAACGTTCGCCTATCCTGTGACCCTGACCGCCGACAAGGTGGATGGTGGCTATGTCGTCACCTGTCGCGATGTTCCCGAAGTAGTGACCCAAGGTGAAGCCATCGAGGACGCCATCAGCGAGGCCGAGGGCGCCCTGGAAGCAGCTATCGAAATGCGGATCGAGGATGGCTTGGATATCCCGGCACCCTCAGCCAAGAAGCGCAGCGAACATCTGGCACGTGTGCCGATCAACACGGCGATGAAGGCTGCCGTCTATGTATCGATGCGCGAGCAGAACGTATCCAAGGCCGAGTTGGCAGGTCGCCTGGGCCTGGATGAGAAGGAAACCAGGCGCATGCTCGACCCGAAGCACGGCACCAAGGTCCCGGCGCTGGAACGCGCGTTGCACGCCTTGGGCAAGCGGATCGAGCTAGTAGTGGTCTGACGGTCGAGAAGACAAGCTCCTGCGCCGGATCGCCATTCATTTGCCGTTAAGGCTGAATCCAATGTCAGCAGCGGCTGAAATGCG
This sequence comes from Rhodocyclaceae bacterium, assembly GCA_003157035.1. GTDB lineage: Bacteria > Pseudomonadota > Gammaproteobacteria > Burkholderiales > Rhodocyclaceae > Fen-999. The sequence continues at coordinate 32,130 of PMIF01000239.1, read as the reverse complement.
GCTTGCCGGCACAATCACATGCTGACATCCAGGTCAATTCTTGCGGCAGCGTCGCAACAATCTGCTCGTCGGGGAATACCTCCGCAATCTTGACCACGCGGGTCACGAAGCGGCTCAGGGTGTTATCGCCTTGGGGACGAACCGCCACACTCGACAGTATCGCTGTTCGTCCAGCTTATCTATCACTCAGCCAAACTGATCGGCCTAGAGTCGCCGTGCCGACCTTCGTCGGCACTTTCAAATCAGCCCTCGCTCGGCGAAAGAAGTTACGGCGGTGGCAGCGACGACCAGATGGTCCAGGACACGCACGTCGACGAGGGCCAGGGCCTGTTTGAGGGAAGTCGTTAGCAGTTCATCGGCGCACGACGGTTCAGCAACGCCGCTCGGGTGGTTGTGCGCCAGGATGATGCCGGCCGCGTTGTGGGCCAAGGCAGCCTTGACGACCTCGCGGGGATAGACCGACGTTTGGGTCAATGTGCCTCGGCACAGCTCGTCGAAGGCGATCAGACGGTTTTGCGCATCGAGCCAGAGAACGCCAAAGACTTCATGCGGCAGACTTCCCAGCTTCAGGCGCCAGTAGTCCCGTGCCGCGCCCGGCGACGAAATGGAAACGTCTTCGACATACCTGGCGCGGAATTCAAGGATCTTCAACGCACGGGCAATGATCGCGTCGTCATCACTGGTACCGGTCGCACCTTGCCTCGTCATCAAGCGTGCTCCTGGGTGAGTCTCGGGGTGCGAGGAACCGCGCGAAGTGACGTTGCCGGTTTCCTGGTTGGCGCTGCGGATCTGCTTGGTCGTCATGATTTCCTCCTGCTTGTCGGTGGAACACTTGCTCTTCGGAGCCGTCTCGCAACGAGGACGAGCGCCGGCGGACAAGCCAGGCGAAACAGGGACGGAGCAAAGGAGAGTGACAGCCGGCGAAAGAAGCCGAGGATTACCGAAGCGCAGCGAGGATATGCCGCAGGATTCCCGGCTGGCGCGAGCCTATGCAGCGCAGCGGTCTAGTCCCCGCCTGGCCCGCAGGCCGAGGATCTGGACGGGTCCGGAGGTAAGTTCAGCCGACCAGCACCAGGACGAAAAACAGCCTGGTGATTCCGTTGTCGCCTACCGAAGTCGGCGCAATTCAATGCCGAGTTGGTATGCGTTGAGGAGGCAAGCGACGTCGATCGTCAGGGGGCAATGGCCGGCAGTTGATCAAGCTTCACCAACACCACGCGACAGGCGGCGATCAAATCGGCAAGGATGCGATCGTCGACATCGAGGTCGCCTTCGTATTCACCCAGATTGCGGATGTCGTGGCACTTGGCCAGTACGCGCCACACTTCGGGACCGAGCCCCAGGGTATGCGGCAGCAACTGAAAGACAATGTAGCGATTGGCCGAGCGGTAGCCGTGCCAGCGCAAGGCCGCCAAACACAACGAATGGGCCGCGTTGTAAGCAAGGTCGAAGCGGCCCTCAATCGAAAGCGATTCATTGACGGCATCTGTCAGTCGCACCACGCCGGAACGGCGTAGCCCGGCAAACTCCTTCGCGTCAGGCGGTTCGGCCTTCAGCGGCTTGCCGGTGCCGACCAGATTCTCAAACGGCGAGGTCATCATCGCTACCAATCAGCCAGATCTTCGGCTGCGCCAGTACGCGTTTGACGAAGGCATTGTCGTCGGCAACACGTTTGGCGAGTTCCTTGCGCGTATAGACCGTTGGATTGACCAGCCGACCAAGCTGCGCGCCTACCGCTTCCAACGTGCCGAATACCTCGGCATAGGTGAGCTTGTCGCTGATCAACATCAAGTCGATGTCGCTCGACGCCGTGTCCTTCTTCTTCGCGACAGAACCATAGATGAACGCCACGGTGATCTTCCGCGCCAGCGGCGCCAATGCTTCCCGTAGCGGCTCGCCCAGGCCGACGGTCTTCTGGGCGATACCGCATAGCTCGACAAAGATCGGTGACTTCGGGTTCGCCTGATAGTGCTTCTGGTTGCCGACTGCATGCACCGTGACCAGGCCGCTCTGCGCCAGCCGGGCCAACTCGCGCTGGATCGCGCCCGAGCCACCGCCGGTAAGACCGATCAGCTCCGTAGCGTAGAAGCTGCGCTCCGGCTGACCGAACACCAGGCCGAGCACGCGCTGCTGCGTGCCGGAGAACAAGGCATCGGCGAGGCTGGTCTGTTTGGTCGGTGTTTTGGTAGTCATGCCCATTTCAGGCATCTTAATGCCCATATTGGGCATAGTCAAGCCCACCATCCCTGGCCAGCTTCCAGCCCGTAGCTACCCTTCCGGGCCTGCGACCACATGGAACCGCCCCCCGGGTGCAGGGGTTTCTCTACATCGGAGGCGGCGCGCCGAAGCTCGGCGGCCTGGCCTTCGACAACGCGGAATAGTTTGATGTCGCTCATGCTTACTGCGCGTTCGGCAACGCGAGCAATGGGAACCGAACCTAATCAACAACTCTCTCTGGGAATGCGGTTAGCCAACTCCGACCACATCAGTAGCCGATCAGCATCCGCTAATGTCATATCGCATACGACGTTGTCAACGTCTCGTCAATGAAGATTTCATGACCGCGACCGTTTGTCGCAGTTCGGCTCGCCGGAAGCCGGTCAATGTCTCATGTACGGCAGAGACCAGCCGGTCAAATGCCGGGTTCGGCGGCAAGGTGTATGGCCGTTGATGGCCGGGCCCTGTCCTCCGTGACCCTGCTTTCTGCTCGGCTCGGACGGCGGTGATGCAAGGGATTCCCGACATTGAGGAATTCCACCGGCGGTTGACGAACACGTTGCCACCACTCCGATCGGGGCCCATCGTGCGGCAGTCCGGTGCCCTGAAAGGAATGATGACATATAGCAGGCGTCCGACCGTCTCATGGCGCGATGCCGCCGTCACGTCCTGCGGTCGGAGGCACTGCTGCCCACGGTTCGATCGACACGCCGAAGCCGAGGCCCGGTTCCACGACACCTTGCCAGGGGCGGCGTGGGCATCGAAGGGCGTCACCAGCCACGCGCTGGATTGCGCCAACAGGGACGTGAAGGAAAGCATCCCATGCTGCACCGGTTGCAGCATGGGGTGCCGAACAGCGCGACGAAGCGGCGGATCCTAGCGCGCTCTGCGTACGAACCGGACGCCACCCAGTGCCAGCAACAGCGAAAGCAGCATTACGCCCCACTCGGACAAGGTCGGAACCGACGTCGCCGCTACCGGTCCCGTTGCGGCCGGCGCGATGACAATGGTGGCGTTGAGCGTCGCCGAGCCGCCGGCGTTGGTCGCGGTGACGACCAGATTGAAACTGCCTGCCGTCGTCGGCGTGCCGGTGACGGCGCCAGTGCCGCCGTCGATGCTCAATCCAGGCGGTAGGCCGGTGGCCGAGAAAGTCGGTGAACCGGTTGCCGTCGGCGCGAAGCCGTAGGCGGTCCCTACCGTGCCACCGGGCGCGCTACCGGCGATGGTCGGGGCTGCAGTACCGCCGGCGGCGGGCGCAATGAACTGGCCGAATGCGATGGGAACGCTACCAAGGGCGATAGTGGCAGTGACGGTATTGCTCGCGGTGTTGATCACCGTTGCGTTGAAATCGCCATCATTGGCGACGTAGACGGCGGTTCCCGTCGCGTTGACCGCGATGCCGAGGGGCATCGAGCCGACGCCAACGGTGGCCACCACGGCGTTCGTCGCGGCGTCGATGACCGACACCGAGTTCGCCTGAGAGCTATTGTTGGTGACATAGATCCGTGTGCCGGCCGGATTGACCGCGATGCCATTTGGGTGTGGCCCGACAGGAATAGTCGCGATCACCAAATTGGTTCCGGTATCGATGACCTGCACTTGATCGGCTTGTGGGGCCGTAACATACAGGCGCGTGCCTGCCGGATTAATGGCAACGCCATAGCTGTAAGGGTACCCGGTCAGGGGGATGGTGGCGATGGCGCTGTTGGTACCGGTGTCGACCACGGTCACGGCGTAATTGTCTGTCACATACACACGCGTTCCGTCGGGACTGACCACGATGCCAAGGGGACTGGTGCCAATCGCGACGGTCGCCGCTACGGTATTGGTGGCGGTATCGATGACCGAGACTGTGCCATCGTTGGCGTTGACCACATAGGCCCGTGTCCCGGAAGGATTGACCGCCACACCATAAGGATACTGGCCCACGGGGACCGTGGCGACCACGCTATTGCTGGCGGTATCGATGACGGAGAGCGTATTGTCGCCGATGTTGCTGACATAAACCCTGCTGCCCGCCGAATTGACCGCGACGCCGAACGGTAAGGTGCCGACGGGAATGGTCGTAGTGACGGTATTGGTCGCCATGTCGACGACCTTGACTTCGTTCGAGCCAACGGTAAGGTAGGCGAATGGTGCCGCCAGCGCCGTGCCGGCGGCGGTGAGCATGGCCAGGAGCGCGACGCGCTGGCGAACTGAAAATATCATTGGTACTTCCCCCAAAAGTCGTTCCGAAGGTTGTCGATACAGGCAGATGGCCGATTCAGGACGATCCGCCAGTCTTTGCCGGTTTGCTGGACGGTTTGGCATCACCGCCGCCGGCGCACTGCGCTTCGAGCTGTCGCTGGCGCTTCATATCGGCAACGAGGATGTAGTCCCCGCAGCACTGCTTCAGCTCCGTCGGTGTCGTCGCGCGGCCTTGCTTTTGGCAATCGGCGCGCGCCTTGGCCGGATCGTTGGTGCCGTCGGCGTGCGCGGCGGCGCAGAAGAGAGTCGCGCTCGCGACGATGGCGCACAACAGGCGCGGTAAAAGGATGGTCTTGGTCAAGAGTTGCTCCCTGCTGGTTGAATGAAGTGGCTTCGCGTTGTGCTGCCCCGGCGACGGGCTAAGCCCATGCCCACCAGGCCAATCGCAAGCAGGGCGATGCCTGCGGGCTCGGGAACATTGCCGCCGGGTACGTTCGCGTCACTGGAGAAATCGGCAATCCACGACAGGCTAGTTCCACTGGAATACCATGGCTGACTGCTGAGTGCCGCCAAGTCGCCGTTGCTATTCATGTAGACGAATTGCCCGTCGTTCGGTACCAATGAAGGGCCATCATTGAGGGCCCACTCAGCGCCAAAATAGTCAGGCTGATTGGCAGGAAGAGTCACCGACGTTATCGTCAACAAGGCCACATACTGAGCGCCAGTCGTCAGCGACAAGCCGCCCGTGCCGATGCTAAGAGGAAGCAGGCTGTTGGCATACACATCGACCACACTGCTGAACAGTGGTGCCCCGGTGGCCGTCCCGACCCCCTTGAGATCGCCCGACCAGGAATACACTTGGGCCAGTGCGGCGATATCGGCACCGGTAGTGTTTATCCAGAACGCGAAGTCATTGAGCTGGCTACCGGCTGCCTGGAAGGTTTCGCCGAAGGTGTCTGGGTTATTGGTACCCACGCCCCATCCTGCACCTCGCCCGCCAGTCCACTCAGGCGTCGTATCGATGGTGTTCGCATAGGCAGGGCCAATGCTCAAGCAGACGGAAGCGAGAGCTGCGATGACTGTCTTATTGATCAGCATGATTTCTCCGGTGGGGCGGGTTGTGGATTTGGCAGGACGGTTTTCCGACTTGACCTAGGTATGGGAACCTGTCTTGTCGATGGTTGTTTCGTTCGTGCTCCGGTTGCGTGGCGATGCATGTTGACCAGTACGCACTTCCGAACCGGGGTACGACATCGTGACGAAGAAATTTTTCCGGTAGCCGCGTCTGCGGCTTTCGGCGCACATCGCCGATGGCCTGGCCACTGCGGCGCAGCCCGGCGCCGAACCGCCGGCCGCGACCAGCGAATTCGGCTTTGCGCTGTTCCCCGGCTACCGGCTGGCGAGCCGCGCTGTCGCTTGGTGGTGGCGGTTGTCGGCTGTCAGCAGGCGGGCACGCAGCATGGCTTCTTCTCGAAGCATTGCAGGCGCCTGAATGCCGGCCTTTTCTCTCATGGCGACGGCGCGAGCGAGAACCTGAGCCGCTTCGGCACGCCGCCCCAACCCGATCAGTGCTCGTGACTGGACGCGCAATACCTCGGCGATAGAGGGCGAGGCATCAATGGTGGAGGCGCGCATTGCCAACGCTTTGGTCAATGTGGCCAGCGCTTCGCGGAAGCGACCTGCCTCTGCCTGGGCTGCCCCAGTAACGGCAAGTGCACTAAACGCATGGCGGGAACTGCCTGTCGATGGTTTGGCGAGCAGCCTGGTTGTCTGCGCTAGCAGCGCGTTACCTTCTGCGGCTTTGCCGTGGCTCAGCAGAAACAATGCCAACCGGGCCTGGATGCTTAGGACTTCCCGGTCGCCCTCGCCAAAGACCTTGCTTATCCCTTGCATTGCTTGGCGCAAATGCGCCTCGGCGCCCGCCATGTCGCCCAATGCATCCTCGGCCCGGGCCAGGCATTCGTATAAGACGGGGAGTTGCATGAAGCTGCCATTGCCTTCTCCGGCACGCGCGTTGTAGGCCATGCCCTCGGCAATTCCGGCTTCAGCCTCGGCTTTGGCCCTGGCGAAATCGCCGGCCCCCAGATCGGCCTTCGCCGCGGCGATCGAAATTGCGGCAAATTCATCGCTGCCGTGGCCAAGTGCGAGCGCCTGATGGGCATCGCCAAGGGCACGGAAAAAATCGTAGTCGGCAAAATACTCGGAAGCGATGCTCAGAACCACGCCGCGCAGCGCCGGCTGATCGATTGCCGTCTTGGCCGTGGCATCGGCTTCTTCGAATGCTTGCCGCTGGTCGGGATTATCGATCGATACGCTGCGCAGCATTAGTGCATGCGTCAACTGCGAATAGACGCGATCCTCCACATTCACATTCTTCATTCCTTGCAGGAGCTCGATCCGTCGCCGGGTGAACTCCAGCGATCGGGCCGGCAGGCCCAGCTGGGAGTAGAGCTCGGCAAAGGTGATGAGCATTTCCTGATGAGCCTCGGGTGCGTCGGCCAGCGCGCTATCGATCTTCCGTGCGCCGATGTCGAGCAGTTCGCGCGCGGTTGCCTCGCGGGCCTTGCTCGGATCGGCCCGCTGGCTGGAGTTGGCAACAAATATTCCTCGAATGAAGTCTTTGACGGAATTGGCAACCTGCGCTTCCTTGCGGGCAATGGCTTCCTGCCGCATGGCGATATCCATTTGCATTCTTGCCTCCCGCGCCTGCCACACCGCGACGCCAAGGCCGATGCTGAGGGCGAGCACGATGCCAGTGACGGCGGCGACGCCCCAGCGGTAGCGGCGGACGAATTTGGTAGTCCGATACCATACGGAGTCGGGCTGGGCCAGTACCGGTTCGCCGGCGAGGTAGCGCTCGATGTCTTCGGCAAAGGCATTGGCGGTAGGGTAGCGGTCCGCCGGGGCCTTCTTCAAGGCTTTGGTGAAAATGGTATCGAGGTCGCCGCGCAATTGCCGGGCCCAGGGCACCTTGCCGGCCGCGGCCTGACTGGCGAGCCAGGGCTCGCCGTGCAAGACAGCCTCCTCGAGGGCGCTGGCAGTGTCGCGGTCCGGCCGGTAGGGTGAGTGTTCTGCCAGCAACTCGTAGCCGATGACACCCAGGGAATAGAGGTCTGCGCCGATGCCGAGCGGATGGTCGAGGATCTGCTCGGGGGAGGCGTAGTGGAGGGTGAGCGGCCGGTCGCCGAACTGGGTAAGTGGGGTGTCGGCGGCGCGCCGCTCGTCATCGAGCAGTTTGGCGATGCCGAAGTCGAGCAGGCGGACGTAGCCGTCGGCGGTGACGAGGATATTGCCCGGCTTGAGATCGCGATGGATCACCTGTTCGGTATGGGCATACTGAATGGCGCGCAGGATTTGCAGGAAGAGGCGGAGCCGGCCGCGAAGGTCGATGTTGCGTTGGCGGCAGTACTCGCTCAGGGCTTGTCCCTCGACGTATTCCATGGCCAACCACGGCCTGCCGTCGTCGGTGACGCCGGCGTCGTAGAGCCTGGCGATGTGGGGGTGGGCAAGACTGGCGAGAATGTCGCGTTCGCGGGCGAAGCGGTCGGCCAGTTGCCGGCGGTCGAGGCTGCTGTGTGGCAGCTTGAGGGCAACTTGGCGGGCGAAAGTGCCGTCGGCACGTTCGGCCAGCCAGACGACGCCCATGCCGCCCCGGCCGAGCTGGCGGATCAGGCGGTAGGAGCCCACGGTTTGATCGGCGGCCAGCGGATTGCCGTCGTCATCGGCGCCGAGTTCGTCGAGTTCGGCCTCGTCGTAGCGCGGGGGCGGCGGCAGGGTCAGCTCGCCGGCGGCATCCCGCGCCAGGACATCGCGCAGTTGCTCCTTCAGTGCCTCGGACAGGTCGGTGCGTGCTGCCAGCCAGGCCAGGCGTTGCTCCTCCGGCTTGTCGAGGAGTTCGTCGAGCAATGACGAGAGGTGCGGCAGCTGGGCGGCGGCGGCAGTCATGGTCTGCCTTCATCGCGCAGTGCTACATGCAGCAGCATCTTGGCCTTGCGCCAGTCGCGGCATACCGTTCGTTCGGTGACACCCAGCACATCGGCGATTTCGCGGTCGACCATGCCGGCGAAGTAGCGCATTTCGACCACCTGGGCGGCGCGCGGGTCCGTTCGCGCCAACTCGTCGAGCACGTCGCTGAGATTCACGAACTGGTCTTCCTGGGCCGCAAGGGAACCGGCTATGTTGGTATCCAACCTTACGTGAATGTGGTCGCCGCCGCGTCGCTCGGTCCGCCGACGCCGGACGAAATCGATCATCACCGAGCGCATGGCCCGTGCCGCGTAGGCCATGAAGTGATTGCGGTCGGCAATATCCACTTGGCCGATCTTGATCAGGCGGAAGAAGGATTCGTGGACCATGACCGTGGTATCGAGCAAGGTCAGCGGTCGGTGGCTGCGCAGACGAGCGCGCGCGAGGCGACGCAAGTCCTGGTAGAGCAGGCTGCACACGTTGGCGATGGCATTGGCGTCGCCCTGGCGGGCGGCTGCCAGCAGGTGCGTGACTTTACCTTCGGTCGGCGGGGCGTGCCGCTCTTGGTTCATTTCGGTCCCACCGAAACTATTGGTAGTCTGAGGCGATGCATTCCGTTTGTATATCATGGCTCTACGCCCCAGTTCAGCATTCTAGAGGATTGGGATATGCATCCTGGCCGGAATGTCTATTATTGCCTACTCAAGAATCAGCGCGTGCAAATGTGCGAGGTGAATATTGCACATTGATCTGCGCCCTGAGCCCAGTGGCGACTTTTGGACTCGGCCTGCGAGTTGCTGATGGGCGATCAAGTACGCATGAGTCTGGCGTGCTGGTACATGGATGACCGCTGTCATGCCCTGAACCGACGCTCAGGGCACGGAAACCAATTGGCCAGGAAGAGACGCTGATGACGCATAGACTTCCAGCCTCTGTGCGTCGGCTTCTGGCTGGAAACCGGTCATCCAGATAGCACGACTGTCTCGGGCGTCGTTGACGGATGTTTCTCTGATTGCAAACATCCGTTCAAGCACTAAGCCATCAGGAAAGCTAACGGAAAAAACTTCTTCATCGCGCACCACTCACTTGGTTGCATTCTTGAAGCAAGCTTTAAAAGCGTCCATCTGTGAGTTATCGCCGCTGATAAGCGGTTTACACTTTTCAAAAGCAGCTTTGCGCATCAGGTCTTTGTCGGCGTTCGCAGAGTCCCGTGCTGCGCTGTCGGCCTCGTTTTTCTTGATTCCCTCGTTCTTAATGCGATCCACCTTGTCCCAACTGGCCTGCACATTGGTTGGGGCGGCCACGCTGGCATCTTCGCGCACTCCATTCACCGTTACGAAGCCCTTGGGCAAATCATACATATGGCGGTTATCGGCTTTGAGGTTAAGCAGACTTTCCGGGGCACCTGTGACTCTGTTCATGCACAACTTATAGGGATCCGGGGGCATGCCGGCACTTACGATCTGCTTCTGTTCGGCGGGTTCTGTAAAACGTCCATAACAATCTGCAAACTTAAGGTCTTTGCCTGAGGTTATCGTGCCGACGGCGGACGTACTAGCGTCGCTGTGCCCCGAAGTACCTCCGGACCCTGAGCCTGTGTTGCTTTGTCCTGTCGAAGCGGAGGAAGCGTTCAGTTGGTGTTTCGCAATTAAATCGGCGCAGTTCAGTCCCGGCAAGACATTGAGCACGTTCACTTCGATCTTGTTGTGATGCGGATCGACCGGTTGCGCCATTTGGGTAAAACCGGTGGTGCCATCGGCCCGTTGATAAGGCCTGCCGAACACCGGTACCACTGTAATCAGTTTTCCGGTATCCGCATTTGCCAGACAGAAAGCAGGTTGATCGCTGCGCGCGAGGTCGCTGTGCTGCATCGTGTAGCCAAGCACCTTGACGTTGCCGGACATTTGCATGCCGCTATCCACGCCATCCGTCACGCCCTTCTTGACTGCGCCGACAAGTTTGCTGAAGAAACCGCCTTCAACCGGCGCAGCGGCGGGTTCTTCAGCACTAGCTACTGTGACAAACAGCAATGCAAACAAAGCGAGCGCTAAAACAATTCCATTGCGGTGGCACATGTCGGTCCCCTATGAACGTAGTTGAGCTTCCCTCGGTTTGTCGTCTTCCAACCCAACGGCATTATGCCGCCAATTTCTCTTCATGCTGAGCGCTTATCCAGTCCGCGAGCCAAAGGGGTCAGGCTCGAATTGATTTGGAATACCCCGTAAAGTCGCACCCCATCCGCCTTTAGCGGTTGGCTGCCGAAACGAGAAGGGCCGGGACAATAGCAGTCGGCAAGACCAAGTGACCGCTTTCCGTGGCACACCTGCCAAATCGCTTGCCATGGTCATGTGTCGCCTCAGGGCACGCATGCGACCGCCGCCTCTTCGGATTCGTCGCCGGAAACCGGCCAGTGAAGTTTCGCTTCCCGAACCGGCCGTTCAGCCAAGTCCAGGTTTCTCGAATTTGAATGCTCCGAAGCGGCCGTTGATTACCTCACCCAATCGGCCGAGGTTGTGTCAAAACTCAAAATCGGCTCCGTTGCGGGGCTGTCTTGACCATTCCCGAGGTCAAAATAATCGAACGTAGTGCGTTTTACGAGCGTGCATGCCCTTGTCATTGGCCTTGTTCTGCGTTTTGACACAGCCTCGCCCATAACCTGACGCTGGCAATTCTGCTCCAAACCGGCCGCTCATCTTGACAACAGGCGCCCGGACCCCCAGTAAGCGCTCTTACACTTATTTACACGATCGAATCGTCTGGGATTGATTCATCGCTGGCTGGCGAGCGTAAATTGCTTACCTTGGAGCGACTACGTTCGCTCAATCAGCGTGATTGTTCCTAGGCCTTCTTACTGCTATGCATGCCATTCCGACACTTCGTGATGCACTTTTCACTGGACTACCCCTTCTCGTCGGTCTTTGTTCAACTGCCGTCATCGCGCAATCGGGGGCGGATCCGGTTTACGCGGCGGGGATTGCGCATTCTGGTGGTTCGGCGCGGTTGATCGTTAAGTTTCGATCGGACTCGACATTATTGCGCGAGCATGCCTTGTCGGCTAAGGCGGGCCCATCGGAAGTCGCCGATACCGTCAGGGCTCGGGCAGGATCGCTGGGGACACGCATTGGTATGAGCCTTGCCGCAGGGCGCGCGATCAGCGATCGCATTCAAGTTGTAACCGCAACCAAGATTGGTAGTCCTGACTTGGCGGCACGTTTGGCTACTGAGCCAGATGTTGAATACGCTGTGGAGGATGTGCGCCGGACGCATTTTACCGTTCCCAACGATCCTCTGTATTCGACTGGTCCGGCTATTTCAGGTAGCTCAGGTGGTCCAGCAGCAGGCCAGTGGTATTTGCGTGCGCCCGCAGGGCAGGTGCTGTCAAGCATTAACGCACCGGGAGCTTGGGATGTCACCACCGGTACTGCTACCATCGTCGCCGCTATTTTGGATTCCGGGGTCCGACCAGAACACCCTGATCTTGCCAATCGGTTGTTGCCCGGCTACGACATGGTTAGCGATCCGCTACAAGCCAATGATGGCAATGGACGTGATGCCGATCCATCGGATCCGGGGGACTGGGTAACCGCTGCCGAGTCCAACGATCGGTCAAGCCCCTTCTATCAATGTGGTGCGTCGGACAGTTCGTGGCACGGGACCATGACCACGAGCCTTGTTGGGGCGACGACAAACAACGGGGTTGGTATGGCGGGAGTTGCCTGGGGTGTGGGACTGCTGCCAGTAAGAGTGATGGGCAAGTGTGGCGGCTATGATTCTGACATCATTGCCGGGATGAACTGGGCTGCCGGTTTACCAGTGCCGGGGATTCCCACCAATCCGAATCCTGCCCGCGTAATCAATATGAGTCTAGGCAGCAGCGGAACCTGCACGCAAAGTTATATCGATGCCATCGGAGCGGTGACGACCAAATCAAATCCTGCCGTAGTCGTGGTCGCGGCGGGCAACAGTGCTGGGCAAGCGGTGGCCACTCCGGCCAATTGCCCAGGTGTGATCGCGGTCGGTGGACTGCGTCATACGGGAACCAAAGTTGGCTACGCTGATGTCGGCCTAGAAATCAGCATCAGCGCGCCGGCAGGTAACTGCGTTAACACGGACCCGACCTTGCCTTGCCTCTACCCGATTCTTGCGGCGACCAACACAGGAATTACGGGACCCATCACCTCAACCTATACCGATAGCTTTAATGCTAGCGTCGGAACCAGTTTTTCTGCCCCGTTGGTAACCGGTACGATTGCCCTTATGTTGTCGGCAAATGAGTCACTTGGGCCGGCAGCTGTCAAAGCCCTACTGCATAGCTCGGCCCGCGCATTTCCTTCAAGCGGGTCCGCTGCAGACCCCATTCCGGTTTGCCACGCACCCACGACCGTGGACCAACTGGAGTGCTACTGTACGGCTTCCACGTGTGGCGCCGGGATGCTTGACGTAACGGCAGCAGTAGCGGCTGCAATTTCCTCGAAGCATTCACCCGTACCAGAAGTGGGCCTATGGGCAATCGACGCCGAGAACACCAGCCAAAGTGGGCGCGGCTTCCAGATAGAAGCGCGCAACGGCACAGTCGTCTTTACGTACTACGGTTACTTGGCGACTGGGGCTGGCATGTGGGGGCTGGCCGCCGGGCTGACGAACGCCTCGACCTTTTCGGCCGGCTTGAGTCAATACCAAGGTGGAACTGTCCTCGGAGGTAGCTTCGCGCCGGCCACGTCTGCCGGAAGTCTCGGTACCGTCTTGCTCAATTTCACCAGTGCGACTACGGGTACTATTACCTTGCCAGGCGAGTCACCAAAGTCAATCAGCAAGTTCACCTTCAACGGTACATCAACACCAACTGTTGTCCCTGCGAATGGCCTTTGGGTAGTGGATGCCGAGAACAACGGCCAGAGTGGTCGCGGCTTTCAGATTGAGCAGCATTCCGGGGTTCTTGTGCTGACCTACTATGGTTATCAATCTACTGGAAATGGAATGTGGGCTTTGGCGGCAGGCAATATGTCAGGAAGCGTTTTCATCGCCGATATGTATCAATACCAAGGCGGGACTTCACTTGGGGGAACCTTCAAACCTGCGACGCCAGCCGGTGATGTCGGAACCGTCACCCTGAGCTTTACTACCTCGACGACGGGCACAATTACATTGCCGGGAGAAACGCCCAAGGCTTTGAGCAAGTTCATGTGGTAATTGTCATGGACTCTCCGATACCAAAGCGTGCGCCCCAACAGTCTTGGCATGGAAGAAGCGGCCATTCGCAGTGAACACCTGAAATCAGAAATTGGCCACTCAAGATGTCCATAGCATAATTCGGCCTGAACGGCTCTTGTGCGCAGTTACCCAGCCGTTCAGCTTCGGCGACTCACGGGCAGGCCCCGGCCAGCGGAGGTCATCGCGGTGCTTTGTAACCCCCATGGTGCGGGCGCGCTCTGACGGTTTCAGGGAACAGCGATCGTGTTGCTAGATCTGGACCGTGAAACCAAGTGGACACCGTTGGTCTGTTCAGGCAACGGGTCAGGGAGTTGAGCGTACAACTCGCTTGGCAGATCGGGGACGACCATCTAAGGTTGTTTAGCCGCAGACAATGCGTCGCTTGCCTGCGGACTTGGCTCGGTAGACCGCGCGGTCGGCACGCGCCAGCGCTTGCTCCAGCGATTCGCCGTTTTCCCTGAGAACCAAGCCGGCACTGAAGGCCAAGGTCACCGCAGTATCGGCGACCGGCCGTACGGCAAGCTCCGCTTGCAGACGAACCAAGGCCCGCTTGGCGGCCGCACAGTCTGAGTCCGGCAACATCAGCACGAATTCTTCGCCGCCCAATCGACTGCAGAGATCGGTGGGGCGGAGCGCTTCGCCGATCATTTGCGTCAAATGGACGAGCGCCGCATCTCCGACACCATGACCGTACTGGTCATTGATGCTCTTGAAATCATCCAAGTCGATCAGGGCGAGCGTGAGAGGCCGACCGGTCCGGCCGGCACGCGCGGCTTCACGGGCAAACGCCTCTTCCATCCCTCGGCGGTTGAAGGCTCCGGTCAATGGATCGCGGCTGGCCACTTTGTAGGCTTCGCGGAGGGCCGATTGAAGCTCCGCAATTCGGGCTTCGGCCGCCGCCAGTTGCAAGGCCATGCCGCCGTGCATCGGGGATTCGAAACGGATCTCCGGGTGACGGACCGCCGGGTCAACCATCCGTAAACGCGGAGCCGCGTTACTGATTTCTGTCTTGCTCATTTTCATCTTGACGCTTCTTGCCTGCGGCGCTAATTCGATTGATCTTGACGGTGAAAAACGCCGAACTGCGTTCAGTACGGCGACTGGGCTGCCTGGCCTCGAAGGCAGATCAGCATTTCCCATGCCTGAGATCACAGGTCGCCAAACCGTCCGGCGGCCAGCATCCAGGCGCTGACCGTCATGACCGGGTGGACGTCGACAGTGCGGCGCGCGCTCGCGGTGGGCGGCAATAGCTGCCGGTGCGGCAATTCCTGCCCGGCAGCTTGGCATGCCGCGATCAACTTGTCGTCGGCGGTTGACTGGCGATCAGAGAAGCGGCGCGCTTGAAGTGTTCCTGATAGATTGGATTGCCGAGCAAGACATTCACGAGCCCGCCACCTGTGCCATCAGTACCACCGGTAACGATGTCGGGAACAGTCTTGACGCCGCCCTTGGCGAGCGCTTCGGCGACCTGTACGACAGCAAAGTTTCCGGCTTCCATGGAACTCACCTCTTGCCGGATCAGGTCCGCTTCCGCCCCCCCACCGACAGAATCTTGGCGCGCGCCGCTTCGGCTTCGCCGACGGTCTTGATCACGGCGGCATCGGCCTCCGCGTTGAGCTTCTTCGACTGCGCATTGCCTTCGGCCGCCTTGACCTGGGTGCGCGCCTCGAACTCGGCAATCGTCACCTTGCGCTCCCCCTCCGCAAGAAAGGCCGCGTGGATCAATAATTCTTGCAAGTTCAATGACCGTTTCGGAGAAACCGGGCGCATAGGGCACGCTGCCGAAATTCGTTGTCCGAGATTTATCGCCGGAAAACGGCCATTGCGATTCCGGCACCCGCGCGTCTAGCTTCACAAGGAGCCATGACCGCACGGTTGGAACGCAATTGCGGCTTATACTTGACTGCTTTGCTATGGTATGGCGTATTATGGATTTGACCAGCTCCCCATCTGACGTATCAGGGATGAGAAGACGGGCAATACCCAACGGGGGCTTTACACCGCAGTTGTTTAGACCGTGCAGTGCGTCGCGCTGCTGAATCAATAAGAATCACAACCATGGATAAGAGGAGCGATAAATGGACCGACGTACTGTTCTTATGAGTGTGGCTGGACTGGCGCTGATTTCGACAACGGCTGCAGCGCAACAACCTTCCGATCTCGACGCAATAAAGGTGGCGAACCAGGCTTTCTATAAGGCACTGTCTGCCAGAGACCTGAGAGCAATGGAGAGCCTCTGGGCGAACAAGGCGTACGTCGTCAACATCGGGCCGCGCAACAATTCCGTCGCGGTCGGATACGCCGATGCCGTGACGAAATATTGGCCCGTGCCCTTTGATCAGTTCTCTCAGATCAACGTGTCATCGACAGTTGTACAACTCCAGAGCAATGGAAAGATCGCCTGGGTTGTCGGCACCGAAAAAGCATCGCTTCAGCCCAAGAGTGGCGGTGATCCGCTCACGTTCGAGACGTTCGTTACGAATACTTTCGAAAAGCAGGGAAACCATTGGCTCATGACCTCGCATCACGCGCAGCCAATTCCAAAGTAATCGGATACTGCTTTGCTTTGCAGTGGTAGTTCCGTGGGGGCCATCATGGACCGGATCCTTCTTTGCTTGCTGATTTTCGCTCTGACTGGGTTGAGGGGCATCCCGCCGACCATCCGCAGATGCCAGCAGTCGTTGCCATCGGCCGTAAACCCGATGTCTCGGCTTGCGGTTACTGTCATCGCGCAGAAGGGAGTGGCGGGCCAGAAAACGCGCGCATCGCCGGCCTGCCGTTCGCCTATATCGTGCGGCAACTGGCCGACTTCAAGAGTGGCGCCAGGTCGACGGCGGTGCCAAATCGAGCGCCGCATACCCTGATGGTTTCAGGGGCGAAGGCAATATCAGACGCGGATGCGCTGGAAGCTGCAAGCTATTTTTCGAGTCTCAAGCCACGGGCCAACATACGGGTCGTCGAAAGCGAAACAGTGCCAAAGACCTATGTTTCCGGCTGGATTCTCGCCAAGTCGCACTCGACTGAGACTGAGGCTATTGGTCAGCGGATCATCGAGGTGCCGGACAATCTGGAAGACTTCGAGAATCGCGATGGCCATGCCACCTTCACCGCTTATGTGCCGCCATTGAGCATCAAGAGGGGCGAAGTGCTTGTTACTGGCCAGGACGTTGGCAAAGCACCCGCGTGCGCGAACTGCCACGGAAAAGATTTACGTGGTCTTGATGCGATTCCGTCGATTGCTGGCCGCTCGCCGACCTACATATTTCGCCAGCTTCACGAAATCAAGACAGGCGTCCGGGCTGGGACGGCGATACAGCCGATGACAGAGAACGTGGCAAAGCTGGACCATGAGGACATGATCGCGATTGCCGCATATCTAGGTACGCTCAGGCCCTGAAGCAATGAGTCTTGGCCGAGATGGCCACGCAAGCAACCGCCGCCTCTTCGGATTCATCGGCGGAAACCAGTCAGTGACGTTTCGCTTCCCGAAAGCCGCAGTCGTCACCGAGTGCTCAGTGCCCGGAAGAGCCATAAGCGATTGGCATGACCAATGACTGCTCTACGCCTTAGAAGAGCCACCCGACACTGCCGCGACTTGCCCGTTCCGCGGCGCGCAGCCAGGCCGGCAGATGACCCCTGGCTCCATTCCTGCCTGTGAATGCCGGCAGCGTAGCCATGCTTTGGCGCGCTCCCTGCTACGGCAAGGAAGAGGAAAACTTCTTCGGGGTGAAAGCCGAGAAGCACCGCAAGACGTACTGGCTATGTTGCTCATAGCGTCTCGACCCTGTTGTGGCCGTTCGCCTTTGCCGCATAGAGCGCATCGTCGACCCGTTGCAAGAACGAATTCATGTCCTCGCCGAGGAGTGCAGTCAAAACCGGAGGCAACCGAAGAGCCAGATTGGGGGATATGTTTGTTGGCCTGCAAGTACCTGGGGAGGTCGTCATGCGGATGGTCATTGAGGCGCGACTGGAAGGTGGCGCTGACGGCAGCGCGCCGGTCCAATTAGCTGAATTTGAAAGAGCCGACGGGATCTGAGGCAACTGGGTCTGAGTTTGGCCGATGGCAGAAGTCTGGTGCACGAGGCGCAACGGGCTTTGGTCAACGCTCAGACCCGCGCAGTTATCAACGCTTCGAGAATTTGCCCGCGGTGTGGCGCAGCACTGTCGATCAAGACGACACACACAATCCAATACCGAACGGTATTCGGCAAAGTAACGATCGATAGCCCGCAGCTGCGCGTGTGCAGGTGCGCGTCAGCCCCGAACTGGAATACCTTCAAGTCACGTGGGCTGCGCATCTCCCTATGCCGTTGCCAAGGCCCTACTGAAAGAGATTTTGCCGGTTGATCAGGCGATCTCCACATCCGGGTTGAGGAATCGCGTATGGGCAGTCGCCCAAGAGCTGGATAACAAAGCCGAGAGCGCCATTCGCGGCGAACTAGAGTATCCGCCGGCCGGTGGCTAGGCCAAGATTGTTGCCCTTGCGGTGGATTCGGCGTGGCCGCGGCACCGTCTTACACATCAAGAGAAAGACGCGGCCCGACGAGCGCAGTATTACCGTTCCAAGCCCCTGCTACCGACGGGACGACACGTGAACATCATTGCTGGCCGTGCCGTTCGTGAGGATGGCAGCTGCAGAGTTTATGGGTACGTCAACAAGGAAGTCACCTCCGCAGCGATTCGACTGGATCACTTTCTCTCGGAGCAAGGTGCTGCGAAGGATCAAGAGATCACGATTGTTTCAGACGGCGCTGGCGAATTTGAAAAAGCCGTCGAAAGAGTCAAGAGCATCCATGACATGTTCGGTCCCGTCCCGGAAGGCTCGGCGAGCATGCCGCTGTGGAGGAATCTTCGCGGAACGTATTGGTACTTGGAATCCGTTCTGGTCCGGGCAGCCGTTCTGAACGGCGAGCTGAAAATGCGAGAAGCGCCTGAGCCGCGACGATTCCCCGCAAAGCGGAAACGTGACGATCGCTGCCAACTTGTTGCTTAGCGCTGCCTCCGGTTTTGACTGCACTCCAAGTCGTGTAAGTGAAGTTGGCACCGTGTTCTGTAAGTGCTTGTTTCGACGAAGTCGAACAGTACCAACTTCACTTTTTGCTGTGGAACGCGCCGGGTTGATCTGGCGAAAATCCTGACCTCCGGCCCCTGATCCGGTAAGCTTCCGCCCAAAACCTCAGGAAGCCAATTCATGGACACAGGCAAAGAGAACGACGCAGGCACCAGCGCAGACCTCCGACTTCTCGTTCTCGCCGCAGGAACCGGGGTCGGGCAGAACATCCTGGCCACGCTCGCCGGCCGCCGCCACGGTCTTACGCTTATCGCAACGTCGAGCGTCGTCAATGAGCCGTCGTTATTCGAGTTCGATGTCGTCTACCGAGTGCCGCCGACGGTTGAGGGCGATGCTTTCGAAGGCACCCTGCTCGACATCATGGACCGCGAACGGGTAGACCTCGTTATTCCCTGCCGTGACGATGATGTCGTCTTTCTCGCGGCTCTGGGTGAGCGACGCCCCGAGCTGGCGCACCGCCTGCTGTGCGGCAGCGTTGAGCCGGCGCGCGTTATCTGCGACAAGTGGCTGAGCGCAGAGTTTTGCACTCGACACGAGCTCCCCTTTGCGGCGTCGATCATCGGCGGCAGTGTGGCCGAGCGTGCGGCCTTCGTCGCACGTCACGGGTTCCCGCTGGTGGCCAAGCCGCGCCGCGGCTATGCTTCGCTCGACGTCTACTTGATCTGGAACGAAGGCCAGTTGCAAAGGACGCTGGATCAGGACGAGTATATCGTTCAGCAGTTCCTCGGCGATCCGCAGGTCGTGACCGACTATCTGGCGGCGATGGAGGCTAGGGGCATCCCCTTGTGTTACACGCTCCAGGGAACTAAGCATTCCATTCAGGTGCTGATCGCTCCGGATGGATCGATCGCCCACGTGATCTGCACGCTTACGCGCCAGGACCGCCGGCGTTCGAAATGGGCCGGGCCGGATACGGACTCGGCGGCGCGCGAGATCGGTGCCAAGTGTGCGCATGCCTTCGCCCAGGCCGGCTGGCGAGGCCCGCTCAACATCCAGTGCCAGCGTGCCCCGGACGGCGGGCTATTCATTCACGAATTCAACGGCCGCTTCACCGGCGGGACTTTGTCGCGCTGGCTGGTGGGCTTCGACGAAGTCGGCCCGACGTTCGAGCGATTCACTGGCCGCCCGATTCCGGCCGATCGCACACCGCCTCCGGAGGCGGTCGAGACCTTCGACTGTGTCGTCGGCCGCGTGGCCGACCCCGTGGATGTCGCGCTGTTCGAGCGCGACCGGGTCTGGCGGCGCCGGCGATGAGCGATGAGCGATGAGTCCGGCCTCCTCGTCTGCGTCGGCGGTTTCGACCTTTGTCCTCCCGGTTGGCTGAGCCTGTCCGAGCGGGACGAAGCCGATGCAAGGATTCGTGCAGGCGACGATTTCCCGTTCGAGGACAATGTGGTCGAGGTCATGGCCTGCAGAGACGCCATCACTTCCATGCCACGCCAGAGTCGCATTCGGTTCCTGCTCGAATGTCGGCGCGTGCTCAGACCGGGAGGTCTACTCAGTCTGCCCGCCACGGGTCCTGCCGGCATCACAGACGCCGCGATCGACGGTAACACCGATATCGCAATGCTCGGCCTCGAACCGGTCGATACCGTGCCGGGCGCCGCCGGCCGCCGCGCCGCACTTGCGGCATTGGACGCGGGTGGTGAGCGCGGAGTCACCCGCGAATACACGAAGCGCGATCGGCTTGTCGTTGGCGATCCGCTGGTGTCGGTTGTTATTCCCGCGTATAACCCGCGCTTCTTCGCGGCAGCCCTCGACAGCGCGCTGGCGCAGACCTATGCCAATATCGAGATCGTGGTCTGCGACGATTCGGATGGGGGCGAGATCGAGGCCATGGCGCGGGCGCGCGCAGCGTATCGAGAGGTTCGCTACTTGCGCAACGAGGTCCGCCTGCAACCACGCGGCAATTTCATCAAATGCTTCGAGCGTGCGCGCGGCGAATTCGTCAAGTTCCTCTGCGACGATGACCTACTGGCGCCGAACTGCGTCGAGACCCTGCTCGATACGTTCCGGCGGGCGCCGGGCGTGACGCTGGCGACGTCCCACCGTCAGCGCATCGACGAACACGGGAATCGTTTGGCCGACCAGCCGGCGACAATGCCCATCGTCGCCGACAACACCTTGATCGCCGGCTACACCCTGGCCAACATGATGGTGATGGCTGGACTCAACGTGATCGGCGAACCCAGCACGGCGCTATTTCGCAAGGCTGACCTGCTCGATCAGGCACCCCACTATTTTCGCTTCAATGGTGAATACGGGCGTGCCATCATCGATATGGTGACCTGGGCCGCGCTGCTGGTGAAGGGCGATGCCGTCTATCTGACGGAGAGCCTTTCGGCCTTCCGCGTCCACGCGGCCCAGGGGCAGCGCGTTCCGGCAACGATGCAGCGCAGCATCGCCAGCATTCGCGGCCTACAGGCAGTGTGGCTCGATCTCGGGCTATTCGAGAAAGTGCCCCCGCACCTAGTGCTCGCCAAGCCCTACCCGGCGCCCGCCGGGGCCGATTGGCAGCTACAGCCGGTGTGTTCGCCGTTCGCCGTGCGCCGTGCCGGCAGCTTGCGCAACTTCGTGTGAAGCCGGGAATGCAGCGGCTATGAGCCATTCTTGTAAAACGAAGCCGATGCTGCTGCTGGTGGACGTGCAGCAAGACTACCTTGCTCGCCCCGGTTTGACCCCGGCTGCCGGACCCTTGCTCCAGCGCATGGCGCAGTTGCTGGCCGACTGCCGTGCGCGCGGGATCCCCGTCGTGCACGTGCATACGCGCATCAATCGCGACGGTTCCAACCGCATGGCGCACCTCCGGCGTGACGGCATCTGGTGGTGCGTCGAGGGAACGCCGGGCGCGGAATCGCCGCCGGAAGCGGCTCCCGCTGCCGGCGAGGGCGTTTTCTACAAGGACGTCTTCAATGCCTTCACGAATTCCTCGCTGCATCGGCACATTGGCGCCGTCGGCGCCGACGTCCTGATCATTGCGGGCTTGCATCTGCACGCCTGCGTGCGCGAAACCGCCCTGGCTGCCTATCAGTCCGGCTACCGCGTCTGGATCGCCGACGATGCGGTCGGTTCCTACGATGTTCTGCATGCCGAACTGAGCCGGGATTACCTCGGCAGCCGGGGCATGGAATTCCTTTCCGGGGCCGAGATTGCGGCGAGGATCGGCGCCGGCGAGAAGGTGGAGGCGACGACCGTCGCAGCGGATGCCGCCTGGATCGGCGACCATTGGCTCACCGGCGGTGGCCGGCCGTGGGAACGTCGCAACCCGGCGCGTTGGAACGAACGACTGGAAAGTGTGGCCCAGGCTTCCGATGGTCAGATCGAGCAAGCCGCTGTTGCTGCCGCGCAAGCGCAGGGGCTGTGGAGAATGTGCGTCCCCGACGAACGCGGAGAGTACCTCGCCGCTTTCGCGCAAGCGCTGCGAGCACGAGGCGAGGCCCTGATCCAGGCCATGGTCACCGAAGTGGGGAAGCCGATAGGCGATGCCGGGCGCGAAGTCGACCGGGCCGTGAAGCTTACGCAAGTGGCCGTCGCCGATTTTTGCATCCCGCCGCGATGGCAGGAGTGCGCCAAGGACGTGCACGCACGGCGGCAGCCGGTCGGTGTGGTGGCGGCGATCACGCCCTTCAACAATCCGCTGGCGATATCGATCGGCAAGCTGATTCCGGCACTTGCGCTGGGGAATGCGGCGGTATGGAAGCCGGCGCTGCCCGCGTTGAAGACGACGCAACTGGTCGTCGAAGCGCTTGCCGAGGCCGGGCTGCCGGATGGCCTGGTTACGGTCGTTCTCGGCGATGGCCAGGTGGCGCAACGGCTTGCGCGACACTCGCTCGTCGACCGGGTCAGCGTCACGGCATCGGTCGCCGCCGGCCGCCAGCTCGCATTGGCGTGCGCGGCGACGTTGAAGCCGATCCAGGCCGAACTGGGCGGCAACAACGCGGTGGTCGTGATGGGGGATGCCGATGTCGGGCGGATCGCGGAGGAAATCGCTCGCTCCGCGTTCAGTTTTGCCGGCCAACGCTGCACCGCCGCCAGGCGCATTCTGGTCGAGCGTGGACGCTATCGGGAATTGACCGAAGCCCTCGTCGCCGCGACGCGGGCGCTGCACGTGGGCGACCCGGGGCTGGCGGCGACGGACGTTGGTCCGCTGATTTCCCGTGCTCAGCAGCAAGCCGTGGCCACGGCCGTTGCCGCTGCCGTGAACGGCGGTGCGCGTGTCCTCTGCGGCGGCGGCGTGCCGTCTGGGCTTGAAGAAGGATGCTGGTATGAACCGACCCTGGTCGCGGACAGCACGCCGGACAGCGCGTTGTTCCGCGAAGAAACCTTCGGCCCGGTGGCGCTGATCCATCCCTTTGACGATATCGACGCGGCCGTGGCACTAGTCAATGCCGTGCCCCACGGGCTGGTGGCAACCCTCTACAGCGACGACGAGTCCGCCCAGCGGCAGTTTTTCGCCGAAGCGGAGGTCGGGCTGGTCAAGCTCAACTGCGCGCCAGCCGGTGTTCACGCCGATGCGCCGTTCGGCGGCTGGAAGAACTCCGGCTTGGGACCGCCCGAGCACGGGCACTGGGACGAGGAGTTCTACACGCGGGTGCAGGCACTGTACGGCTGGTCGGTACACGCGCCGGGATAGCCAGGCATCCGCTGTCGGCAGCGGTCCCCCCGGGGCAGGCTGGTCCGGTCGCCGGGTTCGGCCGCGAGCATCATCTCGACAGGTCCGCGGCGATCGGGTTGGCCGCGAGCACCGTTCGCCACCGGGACAAAGTACCCTCATCGGGTACGCTCACCGCTTCCCGCGTGGCGTATTCGTAGAAGTCCGTCAAGGCGGCTTCCGGAACGTCGCGAATGTGCTCGATGAAGTTCAGGGCGCTGAGCCGTGCATTGTCGATCCGCACCGGCAACGCCAGATCGGCGATAGTGGAGGCGTTTCTGCCCAGTCCGGCGCGGAACTTTCGCCCTGCGCGGAAGACAAGGTGAAACAGATCGCCGTCGTAGTGCCCCGCCAGATAGGCGCCGGCGGTCTCGAGCAGGAAGGCGGACGATTCCGTGCGGTCGGATAGCTTGATTACGTTGATGCCGATCTCGCCATAGGCCTCGATATCCTCGGGGCGGATGAATGGGCTGCGCAACAGATTCACCGGATCGGACAGGTAGGCCAGCGAACACTTGAGCAGAAAAGGATCGTAGGTAACGTCGGTCTTCACGTCGGCCTGCGAGGCCCGTCCCGAATATCGGTAATGGGCGTCGCGCATGGAGCAGCGATCCAGGCAGGGAATGTTCGCGTACAACTCGAGTTGACAGCCCACCGCGGCGCGAATCGCGCGCAAGGTGGCAAAGTCGCGATTTACCGTGAACGGGCTGAGGACGATGAGATCCGCGCCCATGTCTTCGAAACGACGGGCCGCATCCGGTGTATCGACGCCAGCGATCAGGGAGACGCTGATGCGCAAGGCAGGGAAGCGCTCGCGCACGAAGCCAAGCAGCGTAGGATTGGCGATGGTGACACGCTCCACGCCGGCCGCGACGAGGCCCTCGATGAAGCCGGCAATCTCGCGCAACCACTCGGTCGAGCGCTCGCGGCCGTCGAACGACGGGGCGTTGAGCACATAGTTGAAGCCGAATCCCAGCTTGCGCGCAAGCGCCAGATGCCTCGTGAAGGCTTCAGCGGAGACATCGGGCAAGCGGTACGTGGGCCGCCCGCTACCGATCGGGGTTATCCGGTGGGAGCCGTAGATCTCGCCGATCCGTGCGCCGTTGGCTTTGCCATTCAGGGCGGTGAGGTCATGGAGCAGGGCATCGTCCCATGACGTGGCGATCGAATACTCAAGCGCATGCTCGCTCACGGCCGTGCTTCTCCGGTGGCGCTCCCGACGGGCAGGCTGACGGCGTGGCTCATCTCAATTCCTGCGGGCGACGAGCACCCCCTTGCCGATCGGGATCACTTCGGCGTCGACGCGCGGGTCCGCCATCACATGATTCACGAAAGGTGCAAGGACTTCCTTGTGACTGAGAATGTTGTCCATGGCAAGAATGCCGCCTTTGACCAGGATCGACAGCAAGCGCTCATAGCATTCCAGGTATTGCGTCTTGTCGTGATCCATGAAACAGAACCCGACCGGTTCATGGTCGGCCAGAAATTCGCGAACGTCGCCCTCGGTGATTCGGACAAGATCGTTCACGCCGGCCCTGGCAAACGTATCGCGCGCGATGGCGAGCTTGGCGGGAGAAATCTCGAAGCTCTGTACCTGCTGCTTGCGCAGCAGCGCCGCGCGCGTCAACCACAAGGTCGAATAGCCGCCGCTGGTGCCGATCTCGATCAGTGCCCCGGGTGGCGCGGCGGCGGCCAGGATGGCGAGGAACCGGCCGGTTTCCGGTGGCACCGCGCAAAGCCTTTGCGGTGCCGGGACCTTCAGCCGGCGCTCTTCGGCATCGGCGGACTCGAGGGTACGCATGCACGCCAGCATCGTGTCCGGGATGTCATGAAACATGAATCCACCTCCTGATCGGCGGTCTCAAAGTGCGACGCCGTCGAGTTGCTCGGCGAGTGCCGCGCCGATATGTTGGCCGAGCTCGCGGGTACCCACTACCCGTGAGTCGGCGGCAGCGATGTCGCGCGTACGATAGCCCCGGGCCAGCGTTGTCGCAACGGCCCTTTCGAGCGCGTCGGCGGCCTCGGGCCAGGCAAGGCTCTCGCGCAACAGCATGGCCAGCGAATGGATCTGTCCGATCGGATTGGCCACGTCGGCGCCGGCGATGTCGTGCGCCGCCCCGTGGCCGGTCTGGTAGACGGCACGGCCGCCGGTGCCGAAATTGCCGGAAAACGACATGCCGCGCGATCCCAGCAATAGGGACCCGCAATCGGCCAGGACATCGCCGAACATGTTGGGCGATACGACGACGTCGAATTGCCGGGCGTCGGCGATCAACTGATAGGCGGCGTTGTCTATCTCCATGATGGTCACTTGCACATCGTGCGCCGGCGCCAGTTGTCCGGCCTTTTCCTGCCACAGCATGCTGATGGAAGGCACGCCGCCCGGCTTGACGGTGACGCACAGCCGTCCGCGCCGCTGCCGGGCAAGATTCAGCGCCACGCGCAGGATTCGCTCCACGTCCCTCTCTTCGTAGGCAAAGCGGTGGTAGGCCGTGGAGCCGCCCGCCGCATTGCGGTGCCGCCCCCACTCGCCGAAGTACATACCACCGACGTTTTCCCGCACCGCCACGATGTCCACACCATCCAGCGCCGTGGGTCGCAAGACGCCGGCATCGCGCAAGGCGGGGCAGGGCCTGAGCGGCGTGAATTTGCAGAACAGGTCAAAACGGGCGCGCAGTTCATACACGAAGCGATCGCCCCCGGGGCCGCACAGGATGGCACCGCCATCGGCAAACACGTTCCGGCAGAACTCTGCGACCTCGTCGGACAAGCTGCAGCCATGGGCTGCCAGCGCAGACTTGCCGATGTCTCCGCCCCGGCGCAGTTCGAAACGCCGCGAGGTACAAGTCATCAACTGTTCCAGCAGCGCCAGCGTGACTGGAATGACTTCGGAACCGACGCCTTCGCCGGTCAGGACGCCTATGACGGCCGTACGGGCCGGATCGGACGGTTCGCACCAGTCGGGTAGCGCGGTATGTAGATAGTTGGGGGTTGCCATTTTCTGCTCTGCGGGGAGTGTGCCGTCCAGCGGCCGTCTAATGCGCCAATTTTTGCACATCCGTGACGATCGCTGCCAACTTATTGCCTAGCGCTGCCTCCGGTTTTGACTGCGCTCTACTACGGGTCAGGCGGCGCGGTGCAAGGCAAAGACTGCCGCGAGAAGGCATTCGGACCGCCGCCGGTGATGCGCGCCGCTCCGAGTTGCGTCAGCTTCAACTTCTTGCGGATTCTCGCCAGTTCGGCAGACTCTCGGGCGTCGATCTCAGCGGCGATGCGTTTGATGACACCAGCGAACCGCTCGCCTTCTCCCGCGTCGAATTCAACCTCGTGACAATGAGCGCAATGCATCCTGCCGCTATGTCTCTTGATGGCCGGGGACTGCCGACCATTTCAACGACTTCCCCCGTGTATGTAAGGCCGTTTCTGTTACGACACCGGACCTTGAACGTTCGCAGGGCTCTGTGCTTCAGGGAGTCATTGCAAGTGCGACGATTGACCGGCTGTCGAAGTTGCGATTCAGTTTCGAGGAATCAAGCTTCGTCAGTCTCGCCCGAGTTCCAATAGCCGGCCTCACGCTGGTGGCGAATTGCCAGGACTAGAACTGTCTCTTGCGCTTCCTCGAAGCTGTATAGCGCGACGTAGCCAGTGCGGCCACGGGAGATCACCAATTCTCGTAGTCCGTGCTCGACAATCCTGCCAATCAGCGGGTGGCGCTTGAGCAAGATCACGGCCTCTTCAATCAGGTCAATCGATTCCACTGCCGCCCGTGGGTCGCTTTCAAGCAGAAAATCCGTTAGGCGCTCAAGGTCGGCAAGCGCCTTCGCTGAATAGACTAGCGCCGCCAAGTCTTAGCCCGCGGTTTGTCGGATTGCTTTCCAGATGCACGCGCCTTCAGATAGGCATGAACCTCGTCGGCATCGTATCCCTTGCCGGTCGCCATCAACTTTTCCTTGGCAGCTAGAGCATCGGCCACAAAGCCGGCACGTCGTTCGGCTGCGGTGGCAGCCTGTTCGATAGCGTTCAACATAAACGCGTGCGGAGAAATACCCTGAGTCTCCGCTGCCAATGCGGCACGTCGCTTGAGTTCACCAGGGAGTTTCAAAGATGTCGTAACCATGCCGACAACTCCTTTACTTGAAAGGTGTTACTACGGTAGCACCTTGCTTGGTTTGCGGCAAGCTGGCGATTATCGAATTGGCAGTCACGGACTCGGAGACCTAATTTGCGAGGTCGCTTTCGTCGCCAGTTCCCCCAGCGGTTCCCCTGGAGCAAAAACCAAAGAAAAAGGGTTTCCAGCTTGTGACTGAAAACCCTTTTGTAGTCTTGGTCGGGGCGAAAGGATTCGAACCTTCGACCCCTTGCACCCCATGCAAGTGCGCTACCAGGCTGCGCCACGCCCCGACGGCGCGAATTGTAGCAGAGAAGGGGGCCCTGCCGCCGCTCAGACGCGCAGCAGGGCGATGATTTCGGCCAGCTCAGCGCGCAGGGGCGGCATCCCGGCCATTGCGGCCCTTGTCACCACGGAAGATTCGAGAACAGTCGCGGCGTCCTCGAGGCGATTACGGGCGCCGCTGATGGTGAAGCCTTCGTCGTATAAAAGCTGGCGGATGCGGCGTACCAGCAGCACTTCGTGGTGCTGGTAGTAGCGGCGGTTGCCCCGCCGCTTGACCGGCTTCAGCTGGGTGAATTCCTGCTCCCAATAACGAAGCACATGCGGCTTGACGCCGCATAGTTCGCTGACCTCGCCAATCGTGAAATAACGCTTGGCGGGGATCGGCGGCAGCTCAGCCCTCGGCGATGGCTCGCTCATCCAGGTCCGCCGTCTCAACGCCGCTCTTCAGCTTCTGGCTGGCATGAAAGGTCACGACGCGGCGCGCCGTGATGGGAATTTCTTCGCCGGTCTTCGGATTACGTCCAGGACGCTGCGGCTTGTCGCGCAACTGAAAATTGCCGAAGCCCGACAGCTTCACGCCGTCGCCTCGCTCGAGGGCAATGCGCACCTCTTCGAAGAATGCCTCGACCATGTCCTTGGCTTCCCGCTTGTTGAGGCCAACCTTGTCGAACAACAAGTCGGCGAGTTCCGCCTTTGTCAGCGTCATTGCAGCTCCCAGTTTCTTTTCTTAAGTACGTAGAACGGCGCCGTAACGCCGCCCAGCCTCTACTAACTTCGAGATCACGGCGTCGACTTCTTCGTCAGCCAAGGTTCGTTCAGTATGTTGCATAACTATACGAAACGCAAGGCTTTTTTGCCCCTGCGGCAGGCCGTCGCCCTGATACAAATCGAATAGCCGCACGTCGCAGACGAAGTCCGTCGCCGCCCCGCGAAGCGCACTCAGAAGCGGCGCCAGCGCCTGCTCCCTGGGCATGATCAGCGCCAGGTCGCGGGTGACGATCGGGAAGCGCGAGACCTCGGCAAAGGCCGGCATCGGCAACGCCAGCCAGGCGTCGAGATCGATCTCGAACAACACTGGCGCCGAGCCCAGTTCGTATTGCTGCACCCAACGCGGATGCAATTCGCCGACGACACCGATTGCCCGGCCATCGAGGCTGACGCTGGCGGACCGCCCGGGGTGCAGCGCCGGATGGCTGGCCTTGTCGAAGCTCAGCGCCCGCGGTGCGAATAGCGCTTCGAGGTCGCCCTTGACGTCAAAGAAGTCCACCTTCTGCGCCGGCGCTGCCCACTGCTCCGGCAGCGCGGTGCCGCCGGCCAGGCCGGCGATACGTAAGGGCTGGGCGAAGCCGGTCACGGGATGACCGTCGGCGCGGCGCGAGAAGACGCGACCGATCTCGAAGGCGCGCACGCGCTCGACCTGGCGCTTGCGGTTGGCTGCGAGTACACCAACCAGACCGCCGATCAGCGTCGAGCGCATTACGCCCATCTGACTGGCAATGGGATTGGCCAATTGGATCGGCGCCGCATTGCCGGCGAAGTCGGCCTCCCAGGCCGCCTCGACGAAACTGTAGGTGACGACTTCGAAATAGCCGCGTTCAGCGAGCAGGCGCCGCACCTGCATCGGCCCACGGCGATCCTCCGGTAGCGGCAGCATGGCGAGCTGCGCCTGCGGCGGCGCTGCCGGAATGTTGTCATAGCCGTGCAGCCGGGCGATCTCCTCGATCAGGTCTTCTTCGATTTCCATGTCAAAGCGATGCGCCGGCGGCGTCACCAGAAACTCGTCGCCCTGGCGTTCGATCTTCGCCCCGAGGCCGCCGATCAGCGTCGCGATCGTATCGGCGGAGAAAGGCACGCCGATCACCTTGGCGGCACGCGCACTGCGCAGCCGCACCGGCGTGCGTGCCGGCAGATGTGCGGGCGATACCGCCTCGACCACCGGACCAGGCTGGCCGCCGCAGATGCTGATAATGAGTTGCGTCGCGCGTTCGATGGCGGGACGCTGCAACTCGAAATCAACGCCGCGCTCATAGCGGTGCGAGGCATCGGAGCTGAAGCCCAGAGCCCGCGCCTTGCCGGCAATGGCGGTCGGCGTGAAGAAGGCGGATTCGAGGAACAAGTCGGTGGTGGCATCGCTGATGCCCGAATGCTCACCGCCCATGATGCCGGCCAGCGCCAGCGGCTTGGCGTCGTCGGCGATAAGTCCGGTGTCGCGCGACGGTTCGACGCTCTGTTCGTTGAGCAGCAGCAGCTTCTCGCCCGGCTGCGGGCAACGGACATGAACGGCGCCCGCCAGTTCGGCGTCGTCGAAGGCATGCAGCGGCTGACCGAGTTCCAGCATCACGTAGTTGGTGACATCGACCAGGGCGGAAATCGAGCGGATGCCGCAGCGCTCGATGCGCTGCCTGATCCAGTCCGGCGTCGCTGCCTTGGCATCGACGCCGCGAACGATACGGCCACAGTAACGCGGACATACATCCGGGGCATCGAGGATGACGGCGCGCGTGTCAGCGAGCGTCGCGGCCACGGGTTCGATGACCGGTAGCCTGAGCGTGGCGCCGGTAAGCGCGGCGACTTCGCGAGCGATGCCGGTCAGCGAAAGGCAGTCGGCGCGATTGGGGGTCAGCTTGAGCGTGATCAGCGTATCGCCGAGATTCAGGTAGTCGCGCACATTGGCGCCGATCGGCGCATCAGCGGGCAGCGCCAACAGGCCGCCGTGGTCCTCCGAGAGACCGAGTTCGCGCGCCGAGCAGAGCATGCCGAAGCTCTCGATGCCACGAACCTTGGCGCGCTTGATCTCTAGCCCCGGCAGCTTGGCGCCGACCAGAGCGCAGGGCACGCGCATCTCCGGCGCGACGTTGGGCGCACCGCAAACGATTTGCAGTACGCCGTATGCACCGGTGTCGACCTTGCACAGCTTGAGCTTGTCGGCATCGGGATGCTTTTCGGTGCTCAGCACGCGGCCGACGACGACGCTGGAGAACTCGGCGGCAACAGGCTTCGCCTCTTCAACCTCCAGGCCGGCCATGGTCAGCAGGTGGCAGAGTTCATCGGTCGACAGGGGTGGATCGACAAGGGCGCGCAGCCAGGATTCGGGAAATTGCATGTCGGTTTACTGAAACTGGGCGAGGAAACGCAAATCACCTTCGAAGAACAGGCGCAAATCGTTGATGCCATAGCGGAGCATGGTCAGCCGGTCCGGGCCCATGCCGAAGGCAAAGCCGGTGTATTTCTCAGGATCGATGCCGCCGAAACGCAGCACGTTCGGATGCACCATGCCGCAGCCGGCAATCTCCAGCCAGCGACCTTCGAGGGCGCCGGACATGAAAGCGACGTCGATTTCAGCCGAAGGCTCGGTAAACGGAAAAAACGACGGCCGAAAACGCACCTTGAGGTCGTCGGATTCGAAAAAGCGGCGCAGGAAATCGGCCACCACGCCCTTGAGATCAGCGAAGCTGACGTTCTCGCCCACCCACAGGCCTTCGACCTGATGGAACATCGGCGAGTGCGTGGCATCGGAATCGACGCGATAGACGCGACCGGGCGCGATGACGCGGATCTCCGGCATGGTCGGTAAGTGGCGGTGCTTGTCGACGTGGGCCTGCATGTAGCGAATCTGCACGGGGCTGGTGTGGGTCCGAAGGAGAACGTCTTCCTGGACCTTACCCGTTTCGTCTTGCAGATAAAAGGTGTCGTGCATCGACCGCGCCGGATGTTTCTCGGGCGTGTTGAGCGCGGTGAAATTGTGCCAGTCGGTCTCGATCTCGGGACCGTCGGCGACGTCGAAACCGATCGAACGGAACAGCTGTTCGATGCGCTCCAGGGTCCGCGTCACCGGATGCAGAGCGCCGCGGCTTTGCGCCCGGCCCGGCAGCGTCACGTCGAGCGCCTCGGCCGCGAGTTGGGCGTCAAGCTGGGCCTGGCGCAATTCGTCGCGACGGGCGGCGAGCGCGGCTTCAATCTGACCCTTGGCGGTGTTGATTTGGCTGCCTGCGGCCTTGCGCTCTTCGCCCGGCAACTTGCCGAGGCCCTTCAAAAGGGCCGTCAGCGAGCCATCCTTGCCCAGAAAGCGAGACTTGGCTTCTTCGAGTCTCGCCGGCTCGGTGGCCTTGGCAAACTCGGCGATGGCTTCAGTAACGAGGTGTTCGAGGTTATCCATATTGGAATGAAAAAGGGGGAAGCT
This sequence comes from Rhodocyclaceae bacterium, assembly GCA_003157035.1. Taxonomy (GTDB): domain Bacteria; phylum Pseudomonadota; class Gammaproteobacteria; order Burkholderiales; family Rhodocyclaceae; genus Fen-999. The sequence goes on along the minus strand of PMIF01000239.1, from coordinate 254 downwards.
AAGGCCTCCCCCTGTTCTCAAGCAGTTTTGCGCTAGATGCGGTTACAAACTAACCCAGATGGGCCTTGGCTTGGGTCGCCAGGGCGGCAAAGGCCGGCTTGTCGAACACCGCCAGATCGGCGAGCACCTTGCGATCAACCTCGATGGCAGCCTTCTTGAGGCCATTCATCAGGGTGCTGTACTTCATGCCAAGCTCACGGGCACCGGCGTTGATACGGGCAATCCAGAGGGCGCGGAACTGGCGCTTGCGCTGC